>CAMDSG010000068.1 GCA_945907055.1 Bifidobacterium breve
TGAGCGCTGCGTATCGCTAACTCGTCTCTTCATTTCACAAGATACTCAATAAACGAAACCAAGGATGGAGACCAATGCTTGTACTGACTCGGAAAGAACAAGAAGCAATCATGATCGGCGAGACGATTATCGTGCGCATTCTTGAGGTAAATGGAGACCAGGTGCGGATCGGCATCGAGGCCCCCCAACATATTGCTGTTCATCGAGAAGAAGTATTCGAGGCAATCGCCAACGAGCGTATTGAGGCCGAAGGCAACAGTTAGGCCGTTCTTACCCCTCGAGTGCAGCAGCGGGATCGATGCTCTCTCGACCCAGAGCCTCCGCAACTGTTGGGTGGGTAATCATTCCTCCGGCGGTATTTACCCCGGAACGAAGCATTGGGTCTGCAGCCGAGGCGTGCCTTACCCCGCGCTTGGCAAGAGTAACTGCATGCGGAAGAGTTGCATTGGTGAGCGCATAGGTAGATGTAAATGGCACTGCAGCGGGCATATTCCCGACCGCGTAGTGGATTACACCGTGTTGCTCGTAGACAGGATTGTCATGAGTTGTCTCACGCGTCGTCTCTATACAGCCACCCTGATCTACAGCGACATCCACGATGACTGCTCCAGGCTTCATTCCGCGCACCATGTCCTCTGTAACAACAACGGGTGCTCTGCCTGCGGGGACGAGAATCGCGCCAATTACTAAATCTGCATCTGCTACAGCGCGTGCAACTGCCCCGCGATTGCTAGCAATCGTGACTATGCGGCCTTGATGGATTTGATCAACCCAGCGGAGACGATCCGTGTTGCGATCGAGAAGCATGACCTCTGCCTCCATGCCCTGGGCGATCCATGCTGCATTCCAACCAACATTTCCTGCGCCTAGCACTACAACGCGCGCCGGTCGCACCCCGGGTACTCCGCCTAGGAGTACTCCGCGCCCACCGTGCTCCCGCTCTAGAAAATGTGCACCTACTTGTGTTGCCATCCGCCCCGCAACCTCGCTCATCGGGGCTAAGAGTGGGAGTGCGCCATCGGCGGCCTGGACAGTCTCGTATGCAACACCTGTTACTCCATTAGCGCAGAGCGCGTCTGCTACATCTGGGTAAGCGGCGAGGTGTAGATAGGTAAAGAGCACAAGCCCTTCCCGCAGATAACCAAACTCATGAGATTGGGGCTCCTTAACTTTGAGGACCATAGATGCTCGCGACCATGCCTCCTCTGCAGAGCCAATCTGCGCGCCTGCCGCTAGATACTCGCTATCCGAGATTGCAGAGTCAGCACCAGCATCGTGCTCAATTACTACCTCAACGCCATGCGAAACGAGCTCCGCAACGCCGTCAGGAGTAATCGCAACACGGTGCTCGCCGTTCTTAGTCTCACGCGGAACGCCGACTACGGGGAGTGCTGGCGCGGAGTCCATTAATGCAGCCGATCTGTGGCTTCAGTGAGGCAAGTGCGCAGAATCGATTCGATCAAATCAAACTCAGCCTCGCCGGCAACTAATGGTGGGGAGAGTTGGATTACGGGGTCGCCACGATCATCGGTGCGGCAAACCAAACCAGCCTCCAACAATCGGTTTGATAGGAATCCGCGTAACAGGTTCTCGCCTTGCTCGCGAGTGAATTGTTTATGTGACTGCTGGTCTGGTACGAGTTCAATAGCAAGGAAATACCCCGCGCCTCGGACATCACCAACTATTGGGATGTCCTTGAGAGACTCGATGCGCTCGCGGAATCCAGCCTCGTTTCTTCGGACGTTACCGAGTATGTCTTCATCATCGAATATCTGGAGATTACGCATGCCGACAGCACACGAAACTGGGTGCCCACCAAACGTGAGGCCGTGCGTGAATGCAGCCTTCGCCTCGAGAAACGGCTCGGCGAGAAAATCTCTAGCAACTACCGCTCCAAGGGGCGAGTAGCCACTTGTTAGGCCTTTAGCCATAGTGATCATGTCGGGTAGGTAGTTGTAGCGCTGAGCCCCGAAGGTCTCGCCGAGTCGGCCGAAGGCGCAGATCACCTCGTCGGAGACTAAGAGGACTCCGTACTTGTCGCATATCTCGCGAACACGCTGGAAATAGCCGTCCGGTGGCGTGAAGCAACCGCCTGCGTTCTGAACAGGCTCGAGAAATACTGCTGCGACACTCTCCGGGCCCTCTTCAAGAATGCGCTGCTCAATTGCATCTGTTGCCCACATCATGAACGCGTTTTCATCGTTCTCCAATGGATGGCGGTAGCTATTGGTATTTGGAACATGACTAGCGGCTTTAGAGATTAGAGGTGCAAATGGGTCTCTCAACGCAGGCACTCCGGTCAAAGCGAGGGCGCCGAGCGTGACACCGTGGTATGCGGTTTCACGGGCTATTACTTTGTAGCGCTCCGGCTGCCCAATTGCACGAAAGTACTGGTGTGCGAGTTTCCATGCAGACTCAACTGCCTCGGATCCGCCAGTTGTAAAAAAGACTCGGTTCAGGTCACCTGGAGCAAGGTCAGCGACACGTGCGGCCAACTCAATTGCAGGGGGATGAGCGTAAGACCAGATCGGGAAGAACTCAAGTGTCTCAGCCTGTGCAGCAGCGGCCTCGGCCAGTTCCTTACGCCCGTGACCGACCTGCACTACAAAAAGACCGGATAATCCATCTAGATATCTATTCCCGTGGACGTCCCATACATAACAACCCTCGCCGCGCACCATGATGGGAACCTCAGCGTTAGCGTATGTGGCGAGTCGAGTGAAGTGCATCCAGAGGTGTCTGCGCGCTTTATCATTTAGGTCATCAATGTCATATTTCTGCTCTGTCATCTTGTTCCCCATGCATAGGTTTGTTTGTCAATTTTTAGGTATGTAAATGTCTCAGTGCTTCGAATTCCGGGTATGGCTCGAACTTTGTCATTGAGAATTGTGAGCAGGTGCTCGTCATCCTCACAGACGATCTCCATGAGTAGGTCAAATGATCCACTCACGATAACGACGTAAGAGACCTCGGGTATCTCTGCTATTGCTTCTGATGCAATTCTTAGGTCTCCCTCTACCTTGAGGCCGATCATCGCCATACGTCGAAAGCCAAGAGTGAGTGGATCCGTAACTGCAACGATCTGCACGACTCCGCCCTCGGTAAGACGAGCGACTCGTTGGCGCACGGCTGCCTCAGAGAGACCGACGGCTAAGCCGAGGCGCGTATATGGAATGCGCCCGTCAGACTGAAGTTGTTCAATGATTGCTTTGTCGATCTCGTCAACGGCGAAGTTGGTCGCCCCTGGCTCAAGGCGGAGTCGGTTGGGCATCATGGTCGCCTCCTTTATGCCACTGATTATGCCCCTTATTAGGGGACAAAGCAAGGGAATCCGCTGTAAAACTGTAAATTGCCCGCGGAATCCGTTGTACCTGCCTCTAAGTGCAGGTGCTTCTAAGCCTCAAGGTGGGCAGCGAGGTGGCCCTGGATCTCCAACGCAACCTCTCTCGGGTCGATGCATACCTCAAATCCAAGGCCCTCAAGCCATGCCCGATTGCGGCGGTGGAGGTCGACCGATGCGTCAAACCTGTTCAAGACAACAATGACCCTAAATCCATGGAATGCCAGAGCAGAGAGGCGCACTGCATTAATTGTCCCGAGCCCGGCATCTGCGACGAGAATCACGAGATCAGCTGCGTGGGAGCGCGCAAGGTCGGCAGTATCTCCGTCAGACGCAATTGGAGAGAGCGGCCCGCCGGCCCCCTCGATAAGCATCACTCCACCCGAGGGCCCTGGTGCAGTCTCAGCGACTAGATCAGTGATCGTAAAACTTGGGCGGCCAAGCACGGTAGCGGCCATGGGTGGCGCCATTGCAACTTCATACCAACGCTGCACAGCGCAGACCTCTTCGATCGGCTCACCGCTCGCTTTAGACAGAAGATGCGCGTCGGTGATCGCATCGCCTGGATTAAAGGACTGAGCAGGCTTGCGCGCTGCAACCTCTACGTTGGCTCCTTTTAGATGTTCAATGACGCGTGTGGCAACCCAAGTCTTTCCAATATCTGTGGCGGTGCCACTAATAACAACCTTTATCATGAGAGACCTAGTTCTATTAGAGCATCTCGGAGTGACTCAACATGCTTCGTTGTGTGAGATGCGGAGAGCGCGACGCGCAGGCGTGAGGTTCCAGGAGCAACGGTTGGTGGTCGAATAGCGGGTACGAGCATCCCGCGTTTAAGTAGAGCGGCTGAGGCCTCGAGTGCTCTCGATTCGGTTCCGCACATAATGGGGATTATGGGGGAGGGATGACCCGGCCGGAGTATCTCAATGTTTCTTCGCAGTTCTGCACGAAGCTCGTCGCCTTCGGAGGATTGGATGATGCCAATCGAGGCGACCGCGGCCGCGGTGTCAGCAGGGCTAGGCGCGGTTGTAAATATGTAGGAGCGCGCGCGATTGATAAGAAGGTCTGTAAATATACGTGGGCCCGCAACAAATCCGCCCACTACACCGACCGCCTTGGAGAGAGTCCCGACGCGAATAATCTCGTCGTCTCTCTCGGGGCTTATGTGAGGCCCGAGAGCAGCGTGTGCCTCATCGAGAACGAGCAGTGCAGAGTGCTCGTGACAAATTGCACGCAGGTCGTCTACATCTGCGATATCGCCATCCATCGAGAAGACTGTGTCCGATACAACAATTGCTCGGCGCTCTCCGCGCTCTGCGAGAAACTTACCGAGGGCACTTAAATCCTTGTGAGGGAAGATCGAGACATCAGCAGGCGAGAGTCTGGTGCCATCAATGATCGAGGCATGGTTGAGTTCATCTGAGCAGATGAGGGTGCCTTTGCTGGCGAGTGCGCCAAAGACACCTAGGTTCGCTGCAAAACCGGTGGGGAACAACACTGCGCTCTCGGCATTGCGCCACTGGGCTAATGCTTCCTCTAACTCTTCATGTACCGGTCTGCTCCCGACAATTAGCCGCGCCGACCCAGAGCCTGCACCCCAGCGATCTAGAGCAGTATGCGCCGCATTGATGACATCGGGGTGTTGGGTTAGCCCCAGATAATCATTAGAGGCAAAGGAGATTACCGATGCTCCTGACTCTGTGAGGGTTCCTTGCGGCCCCGAGGCATCGAAGGATCGCGGTGCTCGCCATCTCCCTGATTCATGGATAGCGTCAGTCTCTCGCTGAGCCCACTCTGACCACTCCCTCAAAGTCATTAGCGCGTGCCTTCGGCAATTGCTAAATCCAACACATCAACAATGCGGATTACTTCATCCGCTGTAGTTGTAAGCATGGGCATCAAGACAATCACATCGCCAAGAGGTCGAAGCAATACTCCTTGAGCAACCGCTGACGCGCATACTCTCCGACCCCAGCGCAGTCCTTCGAGCGGCGGAGCGAGTTCAACTCCGCACATCAGCCCTTGTAATCGAATTGCCTTTACCTCGGGGCGTGCTGCAATCTTCTCATTGAGCAGTGCTCTTAGTTGAAGCGATCGCTCATTTACGTTGGCAAGTACGCCCCACTCAGAGATGAGTTCAAGATGCCGCAGAGCAACAGCCGCGGCGAGAGCGTTTCCACTATAGGAATGCCCGTGGTAGAAGGTACGCGGGCCTAGGTCGTCGCCAAGGAAAGCAGAGTAGACACGCTCATTCGCCACTGTTGCTGCCATCGCCAAGTATCCGCCGGTTATTCCCTTTCCGATTACTAGAAGATCCGGAGTGAGCCCGCACTGCTCTGAGGCGAAGAGAGTACCGGTGCGCCCAAAACCAGTTGCGACTTCATCGCAGATCAACAGCACATCGTTCTCTCTGCACGCAACGCCTAACTTTGCAAACTCCCCGGCTGGGAGCATCTCCATTCCAGCGGCACCCTGCACGAGTGGCTCGATAACAACTGCAGCAAGGCTCGCAGCATTCTCCACAATCATCTCTATGGCGAGATCAATTGCGTTAGGAGTATCGAATCCTGGAGCGCGCAGAACCGCGAAACGTAGCGGGTCAAAAATATCGGTTCCAAAACCACCGGCGCCGATACTCAAACTACCGATTGTGTCGCCGTGGTAAGCGCCTCCAAATGCAAGATATGTATTGCGACCTTCGACCCCAATATTTGTCCAGTATTGAAAAGCGATCTTTAGTGCTTGCTCAATTGCGGCGGCGCCATCCGATGCGAAGAGGAAATGTGGATTCTCGACCGGAACGAGTTGCGCTAAGGCCTCGGCAAACTCAATGACCACTCTGTTGCCGTTCCCGAGAAGAGTGCTGTGGGCGACGCGATCAATCTGGTCGCGTGCGGCGGCATCGAGTTCTGGGACGCGATGCCCAAGAGTGGTTACCCATAGAGACGAGATGGCATCGAGGTAACGATTCCCATCAACGTCTATGACCTCCCGACCCTCTGCCCTATCGACAATTACGGGAGAGTTATTGGGGTATGCAGCCATTTGGGTAAAGCCATGCCAGACCACGCGAGCATCTCGTGCAATCCACTCTCCCTGATCTGGCATACCTACGATGCTACGGGGTGAGCCGCTAAATGGTTTGAACTGCCCCACAGTTTAGTTACCCGTATAAGTGTCAGGGTAGGTGCTCAATGAAGGGGGGTCCCTACCTATGTACCCTACCTATGTAGAGGTATTGAGTCTGCAGGTATGGAGATATGCAGCACCTCTGCTTTCATTTCTCTCGTCCCTGATTTTCTTGCATAACCCAATAGATGGGCTCTCGTCATCCGGTATCCCTAAGATCGGGTGGTGCTCGCCAGTCCCAGCGAGCCTCCGAGACGACTGGAGTCTCCCCACTACCGCCCCCACCTACTCGCTTGATGAGCCTGTATCCGTCATGTGTTTTCTCTAGGTGATGACGTTTACATAGCTGCACGAGGTTCTCGAGGGATGCGGGGCCACCCTCAGCGAAGGGCACGATGTGATCTATCTCTAGACCCATCGTCATATCGCATGTTGGTACCTGGCAGAGACGATCACGCTCTTCAACCGCAGTGCGCAGTTTTGCTGGTAATGCGCACCCCATGTGAGCGATTGTTCTTATGTCGGTGCCATCGAGAATGAGGAGTTTTAAGAATGCTTCGCCTAAATACGCTGTCGCAGTCGCTACCGGTATCGGACCTACTCCGGCGATCTCGCAGACCTCGCCATTCTCAGTACGTCCACGCTTGAGTGCATCTAAGTCGACTCGAATATTCATAACAACGTTAGGTCGAGTCGTTTTTGCGCCGCTCTCGCTGGAGTGCTTGGTGGTCACCTTCTCGCAGAGTGCCATTAGAGGGTCAGCTGCGTAGGCCTCGGGTGTCGCATGCTCGCCACTATTACGTGAGGCCTTAAAGCTCTCGTCTTGTAATGGTTTGAGTGCCGCCAGAACAAGCGCACCATTAGCAACTGTCATTTGTGCCTTTAAATTGAAGGCACCGTCTTGGTCGGTCCATGTTTTTAAGGAACGGTTCTTATGTATCCGCTTATGACGTGAGGCCTCATCTGTGGCGGCTCCTATTACGCGTGATGCTTCATCGCGAAGGGTTCGCACTGTCGAGGATTTAGCAAGGTTTAAGAGGCGTTCCTCTGCATGTGGCTCTGCCGTAGCACCACGTGCTACCTCTACGGCCTGGGCGGTAGAGATCTTTCCAAAGCTCATAGCCTCCGCAGTCTGAGGGAGATGACTTAATTGATCGGCAAGTATCACCACGGCTTGTGCTTCATAGATCGGAGTACCGGTATGGAGCGCTACCCACTCTGACGAGTTTTTAGAGCCTCCAACACGCCAGGACTCTGTTGCACCGACTCGCCCGATGGCAGAGGTGCGAAGACCATCGATTACACGACGTGCATCCTCTGAGATCCGAACCAGATCGGCGGCTGATTTCCCGTCGATCACGTCGACATCGATACGTGAGGAGGCTTCTCGGAGTTGGCTAACTATGTCTTTAAGTTTATCGAACATATGTTCGATTGTAATACAGGGGTGTGACAATTACAAGGAAAAATAAAGCCGATTTCAAATTATTCGGCCTGTCCAAATTTGGCCTACTGATCTTTGCTTAGTGTTTAGTGCTTAATCATTACGTGCTTTAACTCTGTGTAGTGCTCTATGGCATAGATCGACATGTCATTTCCATACCCCGATTGCTTGAAGCCTCCATGGGGCATCTCGGAGACAATCGGTATGTGGTCGTTGACCCAGATGCAGCCAAATTGAAGGGCAGCGGTCATTCTCATCGCGCGCCCAACATCGCTAGTCCAGATACTTGCTGAGAGTCCGTAATCAATATCGTTGGCCCACGCGAGGGCGGTCTCTTCGTCAGTAAAACGCTGCACCGATACAACGGGTCCAAATACTTCGCGCTGCACAATCTCGCTGTCTTGAGCAGGTCCGGCAATAACCGACGGAGAGTAGAAGAAGCCGGGGCGATCAATTGATGAACCACCGATGGTTAGTTCAGCACCTGCCTCGACCGCCCGTGCAACCATCCCCTCAACCCTTGCAAGTTGGTTCGCAGAGATGACTGGACCCATACCTGTTGCTTCGTCGAAGGGGTCTCCTGTAGAGATGCCAGCAACCGCGTCGGTTAAACCTGAGACAAAGTCGTCATAAATACCTGGCCCCGCCAAGATGCGGCAGGGTGCAGTGCAGTCTTGGCCAGAGTTGTAATAAGACATCTCGACTAAGCATGCGATCGCTGCCTCAATATCTGCATCGTCAAAAATTATTACTGGAGCCTTGCCGCCGAGTTCTAGATGGACGCGCTTGAGAGTCTCGGCTGCGGTGCGCGCAATTACTTTGCCCGTCTCAACGCTCCCAGTAAGCGAGACCATTGCGACCTTGGGGTGGCGAACAAGTGCATCGCCCGCCGTGCGGCC
>CAMDSG010000069.1 GCA_945907055.1 Bifidobacterium breve
AATCGGTAGGCATCATCACGCGAGAGGCCGGACTCAACTAGAGCAAGTAACACTGGCTGGCTAAATACAAGCCCATAAGACGCGTTGAGATTCTCAATCATGCGCTCTGGATAGACAACAAGCCCATCTACAAGTCGCTCCATTTGAAACAGCATGTAGTGAGCAAGGATGCATGAGTCAGGGAGAATCACTCGCTCAACAGAGGAGTGTGAAATATCGCGCTCATGCCATAGAGCGACATTCTCTAGGCCAGCCTGAAGATTTGCGCGCAAGATTCGAGCCAACCCACAGAGTTGCTCGCTCTTCACAGGGTTGCGCTTATGCGGCATTGCTGAGGAACCCTTCTGCTTTCCAGCGCGGAATGGCTCCTCCGCCTCACGCAACTCAGTGCGCTGTAGGTGGCGAATCTCTAATGCAAAGGCCTCGATGCTCGCCCCAACTGATGCACACGCGTAGAGCAGCTCCGCGTGGCGATCGCGTGCGAGTACTTGAGTCGCTGGGACAGGCGTCAAGCCCAAGATGGCGCAGACTGACTTCTCAATTGAAGGGTCAATATTTGAGTACGTACCTACCGCACCAGAGAGCTTGCCGACTGCAATTGCGTTACGCGCACGCGCAAGCCTCTCGCGGTCGCGGCGAACCTGCAGAGCCCAGAGCGCAATTTTTGCTCCGAAGGTGGTCGGCTCGGCATGAATTCCATGAGTGCGCCCCACCATCGCGGTATCACGAAACTCATTTGCACGCCGTGCGATTGTGGTCTCCAACTTCTCTGCTGCTGCGAGCAAGAGATCTGCCGCACGCGTCAACTGAAGCGACAATGCGGTATCTACGACATCTGATGATGTGAGACCAAAGTGCACCCACGCTCCCTCAGGCTGCCCGACTCTCTCCTGGACAATGTCGACAAAAGCAGCAACATCGTGCTCCGTGATCGCTTCGCGCTCCTCAATGGCAGCGACATTGAAGCCAGCGCGTTCGCGTACAGCGCGTGCGGCGTCAGCGGGCACCACTCCTAGAGCGGCCCAACCTTCAGTGGCGAGTATCTCAACCTCTAGCCACGCTCCAAACTTCGCGTCGTCAGTGAAGAGTGCAGCCATCTCAGGGCGGGAGTAACGGGGGATCATTTTAAACCTCTTCAGCTACCGCGTTAGCGGCGATATCGGGACGGAAAGTAATGCCTGGCCAATTTAGGCAACCAACTGCTTGATAGGCGCGCGACCTTGCCACTTTGATCGACGCACCGCACCCTGTCACGGCAAGTACTCGGCCGCCAGAGGTAAATACTGCCTCCGCGTTATCGCTACTTCGCGTGCCTGCATGGAACACCGTAACGCCCTCAACTGCATCTGCCTCGGCTAAGCCTTCGATTCGATCACCGATGCGCGGTGAGGCTGGGTAGCCCTCTGCGGCTACAACCACTGTGACGGCGGCATCAGTACTGAACTCGACCTTCGTAGTCATGCGCGATGTTGCTGCTTCGTAGAGGTGGACCCCAAGGTCGCTCGCTATGCGCGGCACGACTACCTCACACTCTGGGTCGCCGAATCGCACGTTGTACTCAAGCATTTTGGGTCCTTGCGGAGTGAGCATGATTCCGGCATAGAGCACTCCTCGGTACTCAATATCGCGTCGCCTCAACTCGGCCAAGGTGAGAGATACTGACCCGGCCATCACACTCTCAATGATCTCGTCGCTCACAAATGGAACCGGCGAGTACGCGCCCATCCCGCCAGTATTAGGCCCAGTATCCCCGGTGCCAATACGTTTGAAGTCCTGCGCAGGAGCGAGTGCAACTCCCTCAAGCGATCCGTCACATAGAACAAGCAATGATAACTCAGGGCCCGTAAGTCCCTCCTCAATAACCAGAGTTCGCCCTGCATCGCCGAAAGCATCGCCAGATAAATAAGCACGAACAGCATCACGCGCTTCATCTATTGACTCAGTAACCACGACACCCTTACCCGCGGCGAGGCCGTCTGTCTTCACGACATAGAAACCCTCCATGGTCTCGAGATACCTAAGCGCTCGATCCTCTTCGCCGGCACCAAAGGTTGCATGCATCGCAGTTGGGACACCCGCGGATGCGAGTACCTCTTTCATCCACGCCTTTGAGCCTTCTAGGCGTGCCCCGTCAGCGTTTGGTCCGAAAGTTGCGATGCCCTCCGACCGCAGCACATCTGCGACACCGGCTACAAGCGGAGCCTCGGGGCCGATGACTACTAAGTCGATTGCTTTCTCACGCGCTACTTGAAGAACCGCTTCTGGGTTCACGGTATCGAGTGCAATGTTCGTCGCCACAGTTGCAGTCCCAGGGTTGCCCGGGCCTACAAAGACTTCATCCACAGAGTCTGCGCGCTCGAGCCCCCAAGCGAGTGCGTGCTCACGCCCACCGCCGCCTAGAACAAGAACCCTCATGCTCACTCTCCTCGTGGCAGGACCACTAGCTGATCGCGCGACGGCCCAACCGAGACAAACGAGACATGGACTTTTGTGAAGTCCTCAATGAACTGCACATAATCCTTTGCCTCTGAAGGCAGGTCGCTGATCTTCTCAGCACGCTCGATATCGGTTCCCCAACCTGGCAGGGTTTCGTAGATCGGCTTAATTTTGTGCATTACTGACTGGTGGTAAGGAACATGCTCATACCGCGTTCCGTCATCCCCTAGATAGCCAACGCAGACCTTGAGCTCCTTTAGTGGAGAGAGGACATCAAGTTTTGTGATTGCTAGTTCGGTACAGGTATTGAGTCGCGTCGCATGCTTAAGCATCACAAGGTCAAGCCAACCTGGTCGACGACGCCTCCCGGTATTGGTACCAAATTCGCGTCCTCGCTCTACAAGGTCATCACCAATTGGATCTCCCTCAAGGAGTTCACTCGGGAATGGTCCGCTACCAACTCGCGTCGTGTACGCCTTCACAACACCAACAACGCGTTGAATTGCTAGAGGCCCAACACCAGCGCCAGTGCAGACTCCACCGGCGATCGGGTTGCTTGACGTCACGAACGGATATGTACCGTGGTCGAGGTCTAGGTACGTTGCCTGCGCTCCCTCGAAGAGTACCCACTCGCCAGCATCTAACGACTCGTGTACTAGATGCACCGTGTCGTCAATATGTGGCTCGAGCCGCGGCACCATATCGAGATAGGTCTTTGCGATCTCGTTCGCGTCCATTGGAAGGCGGTTGTAGACCTTGGAGAGAAGGCCGTTCTTCTCGCGCAGTACAAGATCGAGTTTCTCGCGGAAGATCTTTGGGTCTAATAGGTCTTGAACCCTCAGGCCCACGCGCAACGCTTTATCGGCATAGGTAGGCCCGATTCCACGCTTCGTTGTGCCGAGTTTGTTCTTTCCGAGATAACGCTCCGTCACTCGATCTATCTCTTGGTGATAAGGCATGATCAAGTGAGCATTACCCGAGAGTCGAAGCCTTGCGGTCTCGACCCCCTTGGCCGAGAGCATGTCAAGCTCTGCGATCAGCACGGCCGGATCAACTACCACGCCATTCCCGATTACCGGAACGACATGTGGATAGAGCACGCCACTAGGGACCAACTGGAGTTTGAAGACCTCACCATTGACGATGATCGTGTGGCCAGCATTGTGCCCACCTTGATATCGAACGCAGAGGGAAGCATCCTTGGCCAGGTAATCGGTAAACCGACCCTTGCCTTCATCTCCCCATTGGGTACCAACAATTACAGCACCGGGCACGTGACGCTCCTAAATAGGCGGCTTCTAAGGCCGAGAATGTCGCTCACGTTGGGTACACGCTAGCCGATGGGAATGCCCAAGCCCAACTTCCCTCACCAAATTACCCGAGGCGTACTTGCTCGCCGCTAGAGAAGACCAGGCCATCCGGCGACGAATCAATGCGCACAATCTCGCCGTCGCCGTAGGTCCCCTGAAGCAGGCCGAGCGCAATCGGGTCAGCAACTTCGCGCTGCAGCACTCGCTTCAGCGGGCGCGCCCCAAAATCGGGGTCGTACCCAGCATGGGCAAGCCAAGTGCGAGCAGCATCCGTAATTTCAAGGCCAAGCCCGCGAGCCACTAGCCGATCTCGGAGTAACTCAATCTGCACACCAACAATCTCGGCAATGTGCTCCTCGCCGAGTCTGTGGAAAACCACTACCTCATCGATGCGATTTACAAACTCTGGCTTGAAGTGCATATGCACAGCCTGCATTACCCCCTCCGGAGGAAGCCCGGCCCCGAGGTTGCTAGTCATGATCAAGACGGTGTTCGAGAAATCTACGGTTCTCCCCTGTCCATCAGTTAGGCGGCCGTCATCCATCAGGGCGAGAAGCACATTGAATACATCGGGGTGCGCCTTCTCAACCTCGTCGAGCAGCACAACAGAGTAAGGACGCCTCCGCACTGCCTCGGTTAGTTGTCCTCCTTGCTCATACCCAACGTACCCAGGGGGAGCACCCACAAGGCGCGAGACCGAGTGCTTCTCCATGTATTCACTCATATCTATGCGAACCATTGCTCTCTCGTCATCGAAGAGAAACTCTGCGAGGGCACGAGCCAACTCTGTCTTACCAACTCCGGTAGGGCCAAGGAATAGGAATGATCCAATCGGGCGGTTCGGATCTGAGAGACCTGCGCGACTTCTACGAATCGCATTCGCTACCGCTATGACGCCCTCGTCTTGCCCAATCACACGCCTGTGCAGTTCATCCTCCATACGTACCAATTTGGAGATCTCCCCCTCCATCAAGCGAGAGACGGGGATACCGGTCCACTTAGCGACGATCTCTGCGATGTCCTCTTCGTCGACCTCTTCTTTAAGCATCTGGACATCTTGCTGAAGCTCTACGAGCCGCTTGGATCGCTGATCGACATCGCTCTCAAGAGCGAGCATTGTTCCGTATCGCAGGGAGGCAGCCAACTCAAGATCTCCCGTGCGCTCAGCCACCTCTGCGTCATTACGCGCAGTCTCTAACTGCTCCTTAAGGGCGCGAATCTCAGTAATCGCATCCTTCTCTGCCTGCCAGTGGGCAACCATGCCGCTGCGCTCTTCGCCAAGCTCCGCTAACTCAGACTCAAGTAGGCGAAGTCGCTCGCTAGAAGCTGAATCAGTCTCTTTTGCAAGAGCCGCTTTCTCAATCTCTAGTTGTCTGATGCGACGCTCTACAACATCAATCTCGAGTGGCATTGAGTCGATCTCAATTCGCAGTTTCGAGGCAGCCTCATCAATTAGGTCGATCGCTTTGTCAGGGAGTTGGCGCGACGGAATGTAACGGTCCGATAACACGGCTGCTGCGAGCAACGCTGCATCTTGAATCCGAACTCCGTGATGAACCTCATAACGCTCTTTGAGTCCGCGAAGAATCGCAACGGTGTCCTGCACCGATGGCTCGCCGACATAAACCTGCTGGAATCGACGCTCTAGCGCTGCATCCTTCTCAATATATTTACGGTACTCGTCGAGAGTCGTAGCACCAATCATCCTCAACTCGCCACGAGCAAGCATGGGCTTAATCATGTTGGCGGCATCAACCGAGCCCTCTGCGCCACCGGCGCCAACAATCGTATGTAGTTCATCAATGAACGTAACGATCTCGCCGTTGGAGTCACTTATCTCTTTGAGCACAGCCTTGAGGCGCTCCTCGAACTCTCCGCGAAACTTAGCGCCGGCAATCATCGCCCCAACATCTAAAGAGATCAGTCGCTTATTACGCAGCGACTCCGGCACATCCCCCTCAACAATTCGACGCGCCAATCCCTCTGCAATTGCCGTCTTACCTACACCAGGCTCGCCGATGAGGACCGGGTTGTTCTTCGTTCGGCGCGAGAGCACTTGAATAACTCTTCGTATCTCTTCGTCGCGCCCGATGACGGGATCTAGGCGACCGCTGCGCGCGTCTTCGGTGAGATCGCGTCCGTACTTCTCAAGTGATTGATACTGCTCCTCAGGATTATCGCTTGTTACGCGATGGCTACCTCGCACCTGCCGAAGTGCATCCAGGGTGGCGTCTCGATCTACGCCGAGTGCGCGCAGTAGTTCGCCGACAGAGCCAGATGCTCCGGTCATAGCGATTAGCAGGTGCTCAGTAGAGAGGTAGTCGTCACCTAGGTCAGAGCGCGCTACATCGCTTGCCTCAAGAATCTGCATTGTCTCAGCGGCAAGGCTTGGAGATTGTGTGGTTGTGCCGTAGACCTTGGGGAGTTGATCGAGAGCCTCATCAATTCGCGCTCGTGCAATTGTCGGTACCAGTCCGATGCGCTCAAGTACCCCCAAGACCACACCCTCAGGCTGGGAGACAAGCGCGGCTAGGAGGTGCTCAGGAACAACTTGGGAGTGATGGCGCGTAGCGGCCTCGCGCTGTGCGGTGCCGAGCGCCTCTTGTGTTTTGCGTGTAAAGCGATTTGGGTCGAGCGCCATTCTTGGCTCCTCGTGTTGAGTGGTCCCTAATTGGCAATTCTCTTAACTTCTTCAACTGCCTACTTAAATCTTCTCGCCTTTGATCTCCGAGCGCTAGGGCCTTCGGACCCGAACCGGAAATTGCGCACGCGGCACCGGAACAAGATCGCGTCGATACTGGCGATGTGTCTCTGCTACCGCTACCTCTGCTGCTTCACGAACCATCTGCAACTCCGCCTCGATCCGTGCGAGACGCGCCTCGAGTTCAAGAATGCGCGCGACTCCGGGCAGACCAACTCCGGCGTTCGTCAGCTCCTGTATGCGCCTTAACGCTGCAATGTCTGCATCTGAGTATCTTCGGCTTTTTCCTACGGTTCGCGCTGGGTTGATAAGGCCCTTGCGTTCATAGATGCGCAGCGTCTGTGGGTGCACTCCCGCTAATTCAGCAGCAACCGAGATGACGTATACCCCACTTAAGTAACGCGGTGAATCCATCACAGCCCCAGCCTTTCGCGTGTGTCTTGATCTTCCAGCCCTGCGAGTGCTTCAAAGGCCGCTCGCTGTCCTTTATTTAGAGTCTTTGGCACCACAATGTCAAAAGTAACGTGAAGGTCACCAGGCCCAGACTTCGCAGTCGCCGATGGGATACCGCGACCGCTCACCTTTAAAGTCGTTCCACTCGTAGTGCCAGGCTTTACCTTCACAGTTACGGGCTCGCCGAGTGTCGGGACCCTTACCGCAGCGCCGAGCACTGCCTCTGTAATTGTGATCGGCACTCGTAGCGTGAGATTGCGGCCACTGCGCCCAAAGATCTCGTGCGCTGCAACATTTACGACTACATAAAGGTCACCAGGCTCGCCACCGTTTGCACCTGCAGCACCGCGCGACTTCACTCGAATGCGTTGACCATCGGAGACTCCAGCAGGGATCTTCACCTTTACCTCGCGTGAACGCATCTCAATACCACGTCCTCGACAAGCTGAACACGGAGTTGCGATTCTGCGTCCGCTACCTGCGCAATCTGGGCAGACCTGCGAGAACGAGAAGGGTCCCTGGTTAACGGCAACCTGTCCGCCACCGCCGCATGTGCTGCATACATTTACAACAGTTCCTGGCTCAGCACCGGATCCCTTACATGATGCGCACTGTGCATCCGAGGAGAAGCGCACTGGTGCAGTTACTCCATTTACTGCATCGAGAAAATCAACATGCAGGGTTGTCTCTAGGTCCGAGCCGCGCACCGCTGCATTGCGACCGCGTCTTGTGCGGCCGCGCCCGCCGCCGGGTGCACCACCGTTTCCAAACAAACCGCCGATGAGGTCGGATATATCTCCGCCCTCAAAACCCCCATTACCAAAACCCCCATTACCAAAACCCTGACCCCCAAAACCCCCACCAGGGAATCCTTGGCCTCCGCGAAATCCACCAGACGCGGCTTGCTCGCGTACCTCGTCATACTCAACCCTCTTCCCAGAGTCGCCGAGTACATCGTAGGCAGCAGAGATTTCTTTGAACCGCTCCTCTGCTGGAGCATCACCTGGGTTTGCATCAGGGTGAAATTTCTTTGCGAGCTGACGATACGCGCGTGTGATCTCCTTCTCGGTCGATCCCTTAGGGACGCCAAGAACTGCGTAGTAGTCCTTATCGAACCACTCGCGTTGCACGGCCACGTCTTACCCTCCCGGCGCCGTAGCGCCTATTAGCCCCTGCTTACTTAGCAGAGCGATCAACCCCTTTTCCCCAAAAATCAGTGGGTGATTATTGGGCGACCCTCACCATTGTTGCTCTAATAACTTTGCTATTGATTCGGTAACCAGCACGCAGCTCCTCGACAACAACTGGCGCCTCATGCTCCCCGGTCTCCTCGTGAGCAACTGCCTCATGAAGATCTGGGTCAAAAGGTTGACCTAGTGCTTCGATACGCAGAACTCCGTTTCGAGCGAGAGTCGATGTGAACTCGCCAAAAGCCAACTCAACTCCGCGTCGGACGGTCTCGTCCGCACCAGAGACTGCCTCTACTGCTCTCTCAAAGGCGTCAAGCACTGGCAGCAACTGCTCAATGAATCGAGCAACCGCTGATTCCCCAGCGGCTGCTGTCTCGCGGGCCGAGCGTTTTTTGAAGTTCTCAAAGTCCGCCTGAAGCCGCTGTGCAGTGGAGCGCATTTCATCGCGCTCCGCTACCAGAGAATCAATATCGTGCTCCACCGCAACAGGGGCAGACTCCGAGTCTGCATCAACTAGTTCGCCAGTAACCATCTCACCATCAACCATCTCGAGCATCTCTGCTAGCTCAGAGTCAAAATCGTCATCGCTTGAGGATTCGTCTGATGAGCCCTCTGGTAAGTCAGATTCATTCGAGGTCATTGGCTCTCCTCGTCAACAATCTCCGCCTCTGCAAC
>CAMDSG010000070.1 GCA_945907055.1 Bifidobacterium breve
TTGGTAGCCCCGAGCGGATTCGAACCGCCGTTTCCGCCTTGAGAGGGCGGCGTCCTAGGCCTCTAGACGACGGGGCCGTGCATATGGACCAAGTTGCGGTCATTTTTCAAAAGTTCTAAAGCGTGTCTCTCGCTCAGAACCTGCTCGGGGGGGAGGACTCGAACCCCCAATAACGGGATCAGAACCCGTTGTGTTACCGATTACACCACCCCCGAAAGGAGGCCACACTCTAACCGAGCGGGGGTCTTCCTCGGCTAGCCGAGTGATGCCAAGCCTGCGTATTTCTCGATTAGCCGCCCAACAGCGAGAGCGCTGCGCTGATCCGCCGCAGCGATTCATCACGGCCAAGTAGGTAAATGGAGTCGAATAAAGGCAGCCCAGCGTGGCGCCCCTCAATCGCGGCATATACAGCCGGCAACCCCTTACGCGGCTTGACCCCAAGCGCCTCAAGGGCCGGCCGAAGGTCGATATCTTCAACGCTCCACTCGCACTTCTCGAGATGGCGCAGCACTGCTCCAAGAATCTCAACGAGCCCATCAGCGCTAGAGACCCGCTCCCAAGAATCGGGGTTGATCACAAAATCGGCTGCAGGGAGAAAGAGGAAATCCATCTGCTCGGCTAGCTGCACCAAGGTCGTTGCACGCTCCTGTCCAATACGGACTGCGCCTAAGAGCAACTCCTTATCGAGCTCGCTGCCGTAGAGCGTCTCCGCATATGGCAGCACGCGCTCGACGAGGGTCTCGAGCGAGAGCCGTCGAATCCACTCGCCGTTTACCCACTCAAGTTTCTGATGATCGAAGTAGGCGGCTGAGTGGGTAACACGATCGAGATCAAACTCGCGCGCGATCTCTTCCGCATCCATTACCTCCTTACCCTCTTCCGGTGCCCAGCCCAGTAGAGCCAAGTAATTGAGTAGGGCCTCTGGCAAGTAACCGCGATCGCGAAAGTCTTCTAGTGAGACTGCACCGTGACGCTTGGACAACTTTGCGCGGTCCTCGCCAACAATGAGCGGCAGGTGTGCATAGATTGGGGCATCAAGGGTCCCCATTGCGCGTCGAAGTGCGAGCACCCGATGCGTTGAGTCAAGAAGGTCCTCGCCGCGCACGACATGAGTGATCCCCATGTCAAGGTCGTCGACAGCGTTTGCTAGAAAGAAAATAGGGGTGCCGTCAGAGCGAACAATCACAAAATCCGAGATCGTTGACCACTCGACCGATACGGGCCCGCGTACAACATCCACGAACTCGCTGGTCCCTGTATCTGGGGTGCGAAATCGGAGGGAGCGCGGGCGGCCCGCGTCCCGTAGTGCAACGCGCTCAGCATCTGAGAGTTCTCGGCAATGCCCGTCGTACCCGGGGGGTCGCCCTGCAGCAATCGCCGCGTCGTTTCTCTCTTTCGACTCCTCTTCGGTGCAGTAACACTCATATGCCAGACCCTTGACGAGCATCTGATCTGCTGCTGCTAGGTAGAGCTCAAACCGGTCGCTCTGGAGAACAGGGCCCTCATCCCACCCAAGCCCAAGCCAAGTAAGTGTCTCTTGGATTCCGTCTACCCACTCCTGACGAGATCGCGCGACATCTGTGTCTTCAATTCGAAGTATCAATACGCCACCCGCGCTTCGAGCGAATAACCAGTTGAAGAGAGCAGTGCGAGCCCCGCCAACATGCAGAAACCCGGTCGGTGCCGGCGAGAAACGAACTCTCACATTTGATTCGGGCACTTTGCTCCTCGTGTTCTCTAATTGGTACCGGTCAGCGCAGTTCAGCGCGCAGACCAGCGGTTATCAAGCATCAGTGCGAGATGGCAACCGCTGCGAGCGATGAACGCACCTCATTAACGCGAGCCAATGCCTGATCAAATGGCAGGTGGAGAATCTCATCAGAGACAGCACCTACTGCACGCCGACGAGATAGCCAATGATGCCCTGCTCCATGAACAAGCGCTGGGCGCCAGTCGCGAACGTCTAGAGATGACGCCTCAAAATCTAAGAATTCGATCGCTAACTCAACATCCGGCGAGATTGGAGCACGGCCAAATGAAGCAGCACGCTTCATAGCTATCTCTGAGATAATTGCTAACGCATCGCCGAGATGCTCTCCGGGCAGCAGGACAATTCGCTCAGAAGCACGGCGAGCCAACGACATCGCATAGCCAATATTTGGTCCGGTATTACCGAAGACTCCACCTTGCTCACCTGCTGGCCCAACCTCGCCAGGCCGGCTCGCTCGCCATGAGCGCGCCGCCGGAAGTGTTACTCCGGGAGCAAGATTTGCCTTGTTACGAGGCTTATCACCGCTCACGATAGATACAAATGGGTCCATTGGCATTGTCTTGTGGTCCTATCCGCGTGCTTCTGCGCGCAGTAATCCATAGATGAGTGAGTCTGAGAGTGCTTGCCAAGACGCATCAATGATGTTCTCGCTGACTCCGATTGTGGTCCAAGAACCATCAGCATCAGCAGTATCTAAAAGCACGCGCGTAACTGCTCCGGTGCCTAACTCTGCATTCAGGACCCGGACCTTAAAATCGGTGAGATGAACCTGATCAAGCGCTGGGAAACGAGATCCCAGTGCTGATCTAAGTGCACGGTCAAGAGCGTTTACCGGTCCGTTGCCCTCAGATGTAGCAATCTCTCGATCCTCACCGATACGCACCTTCATAGTCGCCTCGGTGACAACCCCTGCATGACCATCCTCGCCCTGAACGTCATCTGTGATTACTCGAAAACTCTCGACAGTAAACCAGTGAGGGGTCCAACCAGTTGCTCTGCGCATCAGCAACTCAAGCGACGCATCTGCAACCTCGAATTGGAATCCGTCATGCTCAAGTCGCTTGAGAGTCTCAACCACGGAGTTGACAGTTGGTCCGTCGAGGTCGAGCCCGAGCTCCTGTGCTTTGAGAGCAATTGTGGCCTTACCCGCTAGTTCCGAGACGATAAATCGCGTGCCGTTACCAACAGAATCTGGAGCAATGTGTTCGTAAGCATCTGGTCGGCGAACAATCGCGCTTACATGCAGCCCTGCCTTATGCGCGAACGCCGAGGAACCAACATAAGCAGCTTGGGGATTTAGCGACATATTCACCAACTCAGCAATATGCCTGGAGACTGGAGTAAGGCGCTCTAAACGGTCAGCGGGGATGGTCTCGATCCCCATCTTGATTGTCAGATTCGGAATGATGGTAGTGAGATTGCAGTTACCCGTGCGCTCGCCGTAGCCGTTAATGGTTCCCTGCACTTGGGTTGCTCCACCGCGAACGCCTGCGAGTGCATTTGCAACACCGCAGCCAGTGTCATCGTGGAGGTGCACGCCCACAGCGACATCGCCACCGAAGTAATCGACTACCTCAGAGACGATCTGCTCAACCTCGTGGGGAAGCGAACCCCCATTGGTATCGCAGAGCACAAGGCGATCAACACCAGAGGTAGCAGCTGCCTCGAGAACTCTCAACGAGTACTCGGGATTGCGCTTGTATCCATCGAAGAAGTGCTCTGCATCGAAGAGAACCTCGCGGCCCTCTCCCTTTAGATAAGCAACCGAGTCGCCGACCATTGCAACACCCTCATCAAGGGTCGTGTTCAGCGTCTCAATTACGTGATAATCCCAGCACTTTCCCACGATGCAGAGCGCCGGTGCACCAGATCGGATGAGGTGGGCAAGAGTCTCATCAGAGTCGACCTTGCCGCGAGCGCGACGCGTTGATCCAAAGGCGACAAGTTTTGATGTAGTTAGAACAAGCTCGTTTGGAATCCTCTTGAATAGCTCATCGTCTTTTGGATTGGCGCCTGGCCAGCCAGCCTCGATGTAGTGCACGCCAAGAGAGTCGAGTTGCTCCGCTATGCGAAGTTTGTCGTCAACTGTGAGCGAGATCCCCTCGAGTTGAGCGCCATCACGCAGAGTTGTGTCGTATATCTCTACAGCCTTGGGCGTGCGGTCTCCGGTCAAGCCGCTACTCAAGCCGCTACTCAAGCCGCTACTCATCCGTGTACTCCAACCAATCTGAGTACTTCGGGTTGCGCGCGTATACCGCGTCGAAGTAGGCGGCCTGAATCTCCTTAGTGATAGGCCCTGGGTCTCCACCACGATCGCCAATCTCACGATCGTCTACGGAGCGCATCGGGACAATCTCTGCTGCGGTTCCTGTGAGGAACGCCTCATCGGCGAGATAGAGATCCGAGCGAAGCAACTTGGCCTCAACTACCGGGTATCCGAGATCGCGCGCGATTGTCATGACGCTTGCACGAGTGAGCCCGTCGAGCGCGCCCGATGAGGTCGGCGGCGTGCTGATAACTCCATCGCGAACAGTAAATAGGTTCTCACCTGTGCACTCTGCGACATAACCAAGGGTGTTTAGAAGGATCGCCTCGTCATAGCCCGCCTTGATCGCCTCAACCTTGGCAAGACTGGAGTTGACATAGATACCAGTCCCCTTTGCGGCAACCGGCATCACGTTTGGATCCATTCTGCGCCACGATGAGACCTGAAGACGAACGCCATTTCGCACACCCTCGTCTCCGAGGTATGAAGCCCATGGCCATACGGCGATCGAGACATTTACAGGACAGGCCAACGGGTTGAGGCCCATCTCTCCATAGCCTAGGTACACGATCGGGCGGATGTAGCAAGACTCAACATCGTTGGCTCGAATTGTCTCTTTGGTCGCGTCGACTAACTCTTGGACAGTGAACGGCACCTTCATCATTAACAAGTGCGCAGACTGATGGAGGCGGCGCATGTGATCAGTCAGGCGGAATATAGCGGGGCCGCGCTCGGTCGGGTATGCGCGAATTCCCTCGAATACACCAGAGCCATAGTGGAGCGTGTGGGAGAGGATGTGGATGCGCGCGTCATCCCAATCAACCAACGCTCCATCCATCCAGATCTTCTTCGTCTTCTCAAATGGCATGACTACTTGCTCCTTAGTTGCTCAAGTCTTTTATTTATTTGCTTATTTACAGAGCCGCGATGATCGCAGCGCCGATTTCCTTTGTTCCACCAGTTGCTAGGTCACTTGCCGCGATGGCTGCGCGTATCCGATCAGCCGCTACCTCTTCACCGAGGAAGTCGAGCATCATTGAGGCAGAGATAACTGCCGCACGAGGGTCCGCAATTCCTTTGCCAGCAATATCTGGAGCCGAACCATGCACTGGCTCGAATAATGAAGGGCCAGTACGCGCAGGGTTGAGGTTCGCGGAGGCAGCGCGACCGATGCCGCCAGCTACAGCTCCTCCTAGGTCGGTGAGGATGTCGCCGAATAGGTTGTCGGTGACGATCACGTCGTACTTCTCAGGGCGCTGCACAAAATGAATGCAGGCAGCATCTATATGGTCATAACCAGTGGTGACATCTGGGTATTCGCTCGCAACCTCGTTGAATGCCCGCTCCCAGAGATCGCCAGCAAAAGTAAGCACATTTGTCTTATGGACAAGCGTTAGGCGCTTTGCTGGGCGGTCGTTCGCGAGTCCAAAGGCATAACGGACACAGCGCTCAACACCCATGCGCGTGTTGACTGATCCTTGAGTAGCAACCTCGTTTGGGGTCCCCTTGCGCAGAAATCCACCCTCACCGGCGTAGGTGCCCTCAGTATTTTCACGCACGACGAGCATGTCAACACCATTATTTAGAATCGATGGACCCGCGAGGAATGGGCGAAGGTTTACGTATAGGTCCAGCTCAAAGCGGAGCCGAAGCAATAGCCCGCGCTCAATTACTCCAGGAGGTACATCTGGGGTTCCGACTGCTCCAAGAAGCACGGCATCGAACCCACGGATCTCCTCGAGGACTTGATCGGGAAGAACCTCGCCTGTCGATAAGTACCTACGACCGCCAAGGTCATAATCGGTCGTATCTAGACTCACGCCTGCCGCCTCAATGACTGCGAGAGCAATCTCAGTTACCTCGGGTCCGATGCCGTCGCCACCGATAATTCCAACGCGGTGCGTCATGGGTGCATCATTTCTATCTGAGAATCTGGATTTATTTCTGGCTTCATTTCTGGATTCATTTCTCTAGTAGGTCCTGATAACGAAAGACCGCCCACCTGAGTGGACGGTCATGGGCGAACGCCAAAGGGCAGCGTTCGCTAGGGAATAATAATTACTCGGCGAAGAGCAGCCGCAGGAAACCGAGCGCTCAGGTGGGGCATATCTTCGATGCGAGCGCTAAAGAGGGAGGCGAGTGCGGTTGCCATAAGGTTCCCAATGTACCACTCCGGCAGCACGACCCCCTCCCTGAGTGGAATGATGTGACTCGCCGGTTCCAAGGGGGGCCCGGCCATCGAGCGGTTAGAGGGGTATATCGAGATGAGCAATCAGATTCAGCAGCGGTCACATCAGGATTGGATCCGCAGAGGTCTTGCGCTCGCAGGGGCCCTCGCCTTTCTAATAGCGGGCCTCGGCGCTTGCAGTGAATCTGGAGGAAATAATCCCGGAGGTTCCGCTGGGCTACCTGGAGGTGGCCAAACCTGTACGAAGAGTTCTGTTGTTGCCTGCATAGGAGACGACACCACCCTAGGCAAAATCTCGCACACCCCGATTGTTGCTAAGGGAGAGCCCATCCTCATCGGCATGATTAACCAAGAGGCTGGAGCAGCCGGGGCATTCCCCGAACTGAGCGGAGCAAATCGCGCCGCAGTGGCGTTCATAAATAACGAGCTGGGAGGAGTAAACGGAAGGCCGATACAACTTGAGGTCTGCGACACAAAGTTCTCACCCACCGGTTCGATTGCGTGTGCTCAGCAGATGATTGAGAAAAAAGTTGTAGCCGTAACAGGCGGTATCGATGTTTTTGGAGATGGTATTAAAATTCTGAACGACAATGGAATTCCATTTGTTGGGGGAATTCCTGTTAGCACGGCCTCAGCATCAGTACCAACCTCATTTCAATTTAGTGGCGGTATTTGGGGTGCCTTTCTAGCCTTCGCTGATTACTCAGCAAAAAACTTAAAGGCAAAGCGCGTATCTATCCTCTACACAGATTTCGGACCAATCACAGATGGAGCTAATACTGCAAAAGATGCGCTTGAGAATCTAGGGGTAAAAGTCCAGATGATTCCGTTCCCCGTAATCACGACGGACTATCTCACTCCTATCACCGAGGCGGTTCAGAGCAATCCGGATGCAATCATCGTAGGGACAGCCGACACGGGTTGTGTTCCATCTTTTCGCGCGGCAGAGGAACTTAAGACTAAAGCAGCGCTCTTCTTCACGGGGGCATGCGCTGCGCCAAAGATTCTTGAGAGCGCAGGAGAATCTGCGACCGAGGGTGCGTACTTCAATATTGAACAGATTCTCCCCAAGCCAGGCACAGTCGACCCTGATACGAGCTTGTATAACTTCGTGCTCGCTAAATATCAGCCTAAACTCGATCCTGCAGGTGCGGGCACCGTTGCCTTCAGGTCTTCAATGAATCTCTATATGCAGATGAAATCTCTAGGTGCGAAAGCGACAAATCGAGCGGCAATCATCGATGCTTTCCGCAAGTCTGTAGATCACCCTTCATTCAACGGGCACCCTTACACTTGCGACGGCAAGGACTTTCCAGGACTTCCTGCTCTCTGCACCTCGGAGGAAGTCATTGTTCAGAAGGTAAAGGGAACACTCGTGCCTCGTACCGGCTGGATTGATGTCGGCGCCTTGGTTGTCCGCTAGGTAGAGGGCCACTTCAATCGGATCCTACGGGGGATATTTACTAGTTGGGCTTGGAGCTGGCGGAATGCTTGCCGCGCTCGCAATCGGATTGGTACTTACCTACCGCGCCTCCGGAGTCATCAACTTTGCACACTGCGCTGTTGGCGCGTATATCGCTTTCGCATTCTTTACGCTTCGACAAGACGGCGATTTAGTCCTACCTATTCTCGGGCTACCAGCGCGTATCCATCTCATTGGCAGGCCAACAGTTTTTACAGCGCTTCTGATCTCAATAGTTCTAGCGGCGATTGTTGGGCTGATCATTTATACGTTTGTGTTCCGGCCTCTGCGTACTGCTCCCCCGCTTGCGCGTATCGTCGCTTCACTCGGCCTACTTCTTTATACACAAGAGATGATCAGGCTGCGTTTTGGTGGTGGAGGCTCGGCCATCTTCTCAATTGGTGACCTTCTCCCACAAGGAGTAGTGCACATTCTTGATGTTGCCGTACCGACCAATCGCTTTGTCCTTGCAGGGGTTGCTGTAATCGCATCGCTAGTTCTAGGCGGAATCTACCGTTGGACGAAGTTTGGGTTAGCGACTCGAGCAGCTGCAGAGAATGAACGCTCAGCAGTCCTAGCCGGCCTCTCACCAGATCGGCTAGCCGCGGTGAACTGGATGATCGCTACGGTGCTCTCTGGTCTCGCCGTAATTCTCATCGCATCAGTGACCAAACAACTCGATGTAGTCTCAACATCTCTACTTGTAGTTCCGGCGCTCGCCGCAGCACTGCTAGGTGGCATGTCCTCGTTCACGATCGCGACAATCGCTGGCCTTAGCATCGGAATGCTCCAAGCAGCTCTACTGCACTTTTCTACTGTATCTAGCGCTATTCCAAATTGGCTGCCGCGCGCAGGTATTCCCGAGACACTTCCATTTGTACTCATTCTCATTGCGATTACATTGCGAGGTAAGGCGCTACCTAGCAGAGGCGCTCTCGAAGAAAAATTCTCACCCTCTGCCCCGATTGCCCTTCACCCATTTCGTTGGACACTCATAGGGACTGCAGC
>CAMDSG010000071.1 GCA_945907055.1 Bifidobacterium breve
TGCTTGATCGAATGCCACTTCGAGTGTCCACTCATACTTCAGTCTCCTTGAGAAATGCCTCATGAATTCGGAGATCTCCAGAGATCTCCGGATGGAACGTTGAGAACCAGAGCGAACCCTGCCTTGCTAATACCGGTAATCCATCATGCTCTGCGAGCACCTCAACCATAGGGCCGACCCGCTCAATTACTGGCGCCCTAATGAATACACCCGGGAACGTACCCCCAAGTAACCCCTTTACGCTGAGATTGGCCTCAAAAGAATCGCGTTGGCGCCCATAAGCATTTCGACGGACCGTAACATCAGCGACCCCCAGCGGGATCTGATCCTCGCGACCATCCAATACTTCTTTTGCCATAAGGATCAGGCCAGCGCACGTCCCCAGAGTCGGGAGACCATCCTTCAATGCATCTGTTAGATGAGTATGCATCCCAGAGGTGCGCAGCAGGTGAGTCATTGTCGTGGACTCCCCTCCAGGCAGAAGAAGTGCGTCAAGACTCACTAGTTGCTCGGGCGTTCGAACCTCAATTGCATCGAACCCAAGGGCATCTAAGACCTCTCGATGCTCCCTAAATGCGCCTTGAAGTGCCAATACTCCGGCCTTCAACGTGCCCCCGCCCTCTCCTCAGTCGCTGCGATTAAGAGCATCGAATCCCGATTAAAAGCCGAGTGAAGGTTCGATCTGAGGAGTCTGGTCGTGGGTGTGATACTCGCCTCGCCTGTTACCAGCCACGATCGGCGAAGGTTGTCTCGATCCCTGCGAGCTCAAGGCCACGCATTGCATCCCCTAAGCCGCGCGAAACCTTCGCGACAACCTCGGGATCGGCATAATGGGTAGTGGCTTCAACGATGGCTCGAGCCATAAGTGCAGGGTCGCTACTCTTGAAAATTCCGCTACCTACGAATACTGCTTGAGCGCCGAGCTGCATTACGAGCGACGCATCAGACGGAGTTGCTATACCGCCAGCACAGAACATTGGAACAGGCAACTCCCCACGCTCAGCGACCTCTCGTACTAGGTCAATCGGCGCCTGAAGGTTCTTTGCCCATGCGTATAACTCTTCGTCCTCTGCAACGGTTATCTTCTTTATGTCACCGAGGATCGAGCGCAGGTGCCTAACTGCCTCAACGATGTTTCCGGTACCGGCCTCGCCCTTCGAGCGAATTAGCGCAGCCCCTTCAGAGATTCGCCTAAGGGCCTCACCGAGATTGGTTGCACCGCAAACGAATGGTGGCGTGAAGCCCCACTTATCAACATGGTGCGCTTCGTCTGCGGGGGTCAGCACCTCAGACTCGTCAATGAAATCGACACCGAGCGACTCGAGTACCTGCGCCTCGGCGAAGTGGCCGATGCGGCATTTCGCCATCACTGGAATAGTCACTACTGCTTTGATGCCCTCAATCATCGCGGGGTCTGACATCCGTGCAACTCCACCATCGCGACGAATATCCGAGGGAACGCGCTCGAGAGCCATGACCGCGGTCGCCCCGGCATCCTCTGCGATGCGCGCCTGCTCTGCATCTACAACATCCATGATCACGCCACCGCGAAGCATCTCCGCGAGGCCGCGCTTGACTCGTGCTGTGCCTATTGATCGTTCGTCAGTCATGCTCTGATGTTACCGGCCCGAACCCTATTGGCTCAGATTGATTAGCCGATCAACTTCTCAGAACCAAGAAGTCCAAGACCGTTAAAGGAGCGGGTCAGGGCTTAGAAGTTCATTTTGTAGGCATTTTTAGGGTGGTGGTCGTGACCGGAGCCACAGCGGCAGTCGTAGTAACCGCATATGTGACATCGGGCATCTCAACCCATGTATTCCCCGCGGTAAGTGGAATTACAACGCCGTTGAGATCCACAAATCTGGTTACCTGCGAGACGCTGGATCGCATCCACTTACCCTCGATGGCAACGCCATCGGTAAGCACTAATACTTTGCCCTCGCCGGTCAGCACCCCCTCTGCACCAATGCTGCCTACGCCACCTCTATAAGAAACCGACATCACAACAATGTTCGTTGCCTGAATCTGCTTCCCACTAGCAGCCATGAATGGTCGTCCACCCGCGGCACGTAACCAAGTACGACTCCCAGCATCCCATGACCAATCAACCGCGAATGAACCGGTGAAACCAACTCGCACCGCAGTTACCGGTATAGCCCCAGAACGCGTGCGAACTTGCTTTGCATAGGTAAATAAAGCTGGCGGCGGTACCGGGGTTCCTCCCTTTGCGAAGAGCGCATCGCCCTTGCCATACAAATTGTGGGGTGCCTGACGCGAGCGATCGCGATACATAGCCGGGCCTGCCCGAGACTCGTCAACAAGAACAACGGGCGCTTTGTTTATTCCATCGAGCGCGTATTTTGCTCCGCCGGAGAAGGCAAAAACTCCTCCAACTGGCCACACAATCCCTGGATCGGTCAGGCGTACCGAGCGCACCGGACCAATCGCACTTGGAGAGTTCGATTGAAACATAGCGAGGAAGCGCGTGATCCCGCCCTCCACTACCTCTTCCCAGACCACGTCTGCCTGATCAAGCCCAGACTGTGGTCGAGCCTCTGGGGCATTTGAGACCTTGATGTTGAGGGCTGCGCGTCCCTGCGATGCTCCAGATGGGTCAGGTAGTCCAGTAAACGGAGCGAGCAGTGGTGCGGTCGTGGTTGTGGTGAGCTTTGAGGTCGAGGTAGTTGAGGCTTCTTCCTTGCCCCCTCCGCCGCATGCAGCGAAGGCTAACGAGCCTGCCATCGCAATCACCCCAGTGACAATCGCAGTTACACTCGCAGTTACAACAGCGCCGCGCTTCACATTGCTCGCAGAATATCTATCCGCTCCTCGAGCGGCGGGTGTGTATCGAATGCTCGATTTAGCCACGTACGTTTCTTCCCTTCGGGGTCAGGTGCTCGATCGAGTGGGGACTCGATCCACAGTTGAGCCATTGCCCTGTTGCTGGTGCGAACGACTGATCCTTCATCACGAAGCTTCTCAAGAGCGGAGGCGAGACCAGGCGGGTAGCGGGTAAGCGCGACTCCGCTTGCGTCGGCCAAGAACTCTCGACGTCTACTCATCGCAAATTGCATCAGACGGGCGGCTATGGGAGCAAGGACGATAAGCAGTACAGCTGCAATCGCGATGACACCCCCTGCGGAGTTATCGGAGTTGTTCCGCCTTCTTCCGCCAAAGACCATCCACCTAAGACCAATATCGCCGAGTAGTGCTGCTGCGCCGACTGCTGTAACTGCGACGGTGCCTACGAGCATGTCGTAATTCTTTACATGACTCAGCTCATGAGCGAGTACTCCCTCAAGCTCCACTCTGCTCATAATCGCAAGCAATCCTGTGGTAACTGCAACTGCTGCGTGAGCTGGATTACGCCCAGTAGCGAAGGCATTCGGAGCCGGGTCATCAATTATGAATAGGCGAGGTTTTGGTATCCCTGCTGCGATACAGAGACCCTCGACAAGATTGTGGTACCTCGCATACTCAGTTGGATCAGCCGGCTTAGCTCGCGAAACCCCTAGCGCGATGCGATCGGAGTACCAATAGGAACTCCACGCCATCGCTATCGCTATTCCGATTGCGATGACAAACCCGATCGCTCCGATGCCCAGGAGGACATTAAAGGCCGCAAGAAGCAGCGCCATAAGTAGACCGAAGCCGGCGAGTATCAACCAAGTTCTTCGTTTATTTGATGTTATTTCGTCGTACATCTGCACCTATCAGAACTTGACTGTTACGGGTGCCTGATCCTCAGGATCGGCAGTGAAGTATTCACGGGTAGTAAACCCAAATGAGCGCGAAATGATTGATGCAGGGAACGTCTGAATTCGATTGTTGAACCCGAGTACAGCATCGTTGAAAAATTGCCGCGAGTAGGCAATGCGATCCTCAGTTGAGGTGAGCTCCTCTTGAAGGGCAAGGAAATTTGTATTTGCCTTCAGATCGGGGTACGCCTCCGCTAGGGCAAAGAGACTTTTAAGTGTCCCCGAGAGAGCATTCTCTGCCTCTGCTTGGGCAGGGAGTGAACCCGATGACCCTGCATCCATTGCATGGGTTCGGGCCGCTATGACTGCCTCGAAAGTTCCACGCTCGTGGGCTGCGTATCCCTTAACTGTCTCGACAAGATTTGGTATGAGCTCGTGGCGGCGCTTGAGCTGGACATCAATCTGAGATCGAGCATTATCGATGCGGTTACGCGTCTTGACCAAGCCGTTATACGTGAAGATAACGAATAAGACAATGAGTACCGCTAGCACGATCAAAATTATGGGGAGAGACATAATCACCTTTTGGTTTTTAGTGCTTCTAGTTTTTAGTGCTTCTGGTGGCTGGGTATTTACTTCGCCCTATTGAGTCTACGGCTAAGGGACACCAAGAATGCGGCGGAAAGGGGCATTATCAAATGCTGCTGGCGCATTACCGCTACAGCAGAACTACCCCAGGGAGATTGCGCTCTCATAGACAGCGACGAAGCGCTCGGCTAGGCGCGATAGGGAGAACTCCGAGGCACGTGCTACCCCTTGCCTCACGAGGTGCTCTCTAAGTGCCTCTGAATCGAGAATCTCACGAAGGGCTCCCCTCAAGCTCGCAGCGTCTCCCGCGGGAGTGAGCAATGCGTTCTCTCGATTGGTCGCAACATTTCCGTAACCCGATATATCGGAGGCCACGACTGCGGTCCCAGCCGCCATAGCCTCGAGCAGAACGACACCAAAAGACTCCTGCCCGGTTGATGGAGCGCAGAATATCGTTGAGCCTTTGAGCCGACTCGCCAACTCTTGGTCTGTAATTCGACCCAGCCACTCAACATTGGCGACATTTCTCGCCTTCAACTCGGCGGTCTGGGGCCCATCGCCTACTACCCATAGGACGCCATCGCGTTCGATCTCACTCCAAGCGTCGAGTAGGCACCCCAAACCTTTTCTAGGTTCATGCCTACCGATAAAAATTACTGCAGGTCGATCGCTTGGGGCCGGTGGTGCATCAGAGAATTTTGCGATGTCGACTCCATTTGGGAGCACAACAAATGTTCCGCCAAGAAACTGCTCGGCAAGCGCTTGTGCATCGACGGAGACCGCAGTGCGAATGGTGAGTTCACGCGAGGCTCGAAGCGCAACCTTGCGGAAGCGGCGATACATCGCATGATCACCCTCCGAGGCAGCATGAAATGTACCGACCTTCGGCAGGGTGCTCCCTACGAGAGCGGCAGCAGTTGGCCCAGGCACAAATGGCTCGTGCAGGTGAAGCGCATCTGGATCGAACGTACGAATTGCTTCGAGGGTTCGTTCAGACGCAACAGCCCCTACGTTCATAGGTGCTACCGACCCGTTTGTCTCTATTCTCACCGTCGGCCCGACGCTTATTACCCCAGGCTCAGGCGGCGGGCCGTCAGTAGGTCCAATCACTCGCGTATCAACGCCAATCTCGCGCAGAGCTCGAGCTAGGCCAAGTACCTGACCTTGAACACCACCAGGGACCGAGAGCGAATAAGGACAAAGGATTGCGATCCTCACGCGCCATTACTCCCGCCACCGCTCTCGCCACTACTCTCGCCGTTACTCTGGGGAACCTCGCCGCGATCGCTGGGCCAGTTGGGCTGCAGAAGGTGCCACTGCTCCGGAGCAACTCGAATCATCTCCTCAAAGCGGTACGCGATCTCTTGAGTAACCCGCACAACGTCCTCGCGAAGTCGCCCCTCTCTCTCTGCCAGAATCGGTGCTTGAATCACGCCATGGTGCATTCCGTTCGGGGCAAAGTAGGCAACAATTGGAAGAAGCGCCGCTCCTGTTCGCAGCGCTAATAGCGCAGGCCCACCGGGCATTGTGGTCTGCTCTCCGAAGAACTCCACCGGCACTCCATCGCCCGAGATATCTCTATCGGTCATTAGGCATACGAGCCGATTCTCACTAAGTGCAGCGCTAACTCGAGGGGCGGAGTCGCTACCTAACGGGATTACCTCAACGCCTAGAGAACTCCGCAGGTCGGTAAACCAAGATAGGAGTTCGGGTGGTTCTAGAGCCTCAACCACAGCGGCTGGCCGATGACCCTTTGCTGCGAACCAAGCCCCGGAGTAGTCAAATCCCCCAACATGTGGAACGGTTGCGATGAGCCCCTTACCGCGTGCCAGCGCAGCCTCGAGATGCTCTCCTCCCTCAATTTGAAACTTCGCGATGATCTCCGCTGGGGTCTCGCCCGGTAAGCGAAATAGCTCGAGCCAGTAGCGCGCATAAGAGGTAAATACACTCGCAACCTCTCTATTCATAATGCCTGAATCCTGAGTTGCTTCGTTAGGATTAATACCACGCACCCGTTGAAGATTTCGTGCTACTAGACGCCGCTTGGCAGGCATAAATACCGCGGCGACTCTCGCTACAAAATTAAAAAGACGCGTAGCGATGGACTCAGGGAGAGCGTTGGCGATAGCCGATCCGACTCTGTAGGCGTAGTAGGGCGAGCGCGCCTTCAGCGAGGAGGTCTTGCTGGCGGGATTATCTACGACCACGTCAGGGTCGACTGCGACGGGCAAGGGTTCGGCGACGCGTCATGGAACCCCCTGCTGGGCGCCTCGATCCCCACCAAGCAGAGATACCTGGCCCATCCTCGCCTGACGATCCAGATAACCGCGATGATCCTGATGAACTGCTGGGGCTACGAGTCCCAACTCGCCTTGCAAGGCGTCGATGCCGCACACTCTCACGCAGCTCGGCCTTGGCACCTGATGCCTGCGCCCATACCTTGATGAAGCGCTGAACTGCGGTAACTGCAGTGAGCACAATCATGATCCATAGAGCAGGGACGAGCATGTTGAAGAAGAGTGCGAACCCGAGAAGGATCATTCGCTCAGCGCGCTCCATGAGCCCACCCTGCGCATTGAATCCAAGTGCCTCTGCTTTAGCGCGCTCGTAGGAGATAAGCATTGATAACGCCATCGCGGCGAATGCCAGCATCGGCGCATGTGCGCTCTCCCCTGCGAGATACCAGGCAACTCCACCAAGCACTAAACCATCTGAGACTCGATCCGCAACGGAGTCAAAGAAAGATCCACGAGGACTAGCGGTCCCTCCAGTGCGCGCAACAGAACCGTCTAATAGATCAACGAGTCCGCTGAGTGCGATGCCGAGGACTCCCCAGCGCAGATCACCATTGGCGATGAGACACGCAGTAATCGCGCTGACGACAAGGCCAGAGGCTGTAAGTACGTTCGGTGAGATACCAAGAGACCTCAGACCCCTACCTAGTGGGGCGAGACCTTGACTAACGGAGGCACGGAGGCGGCCGTCGAGCAACTCGACTCCTTCGTCGGGTGGCACCGAGAGGGGCTTTCGCTATCCCCATTCCCGGTTGAAAATGAGATCTTTAAGTTACCACGAACCCCTATTTAGGCATCGGCATTCGGTGATGTCCTTAGGGTCCAGACCAGTAATAGTGGCCAGTAATAGATGCGAGATTGCTTCTAGAAGCCGAACTTTGACCAATCTTCGGGGTTCTTCTCCGTATATTCACCGAGAATGTGGCCATCCATTGCGTCCAACTCAACCAACCCCCGCATTGAGGGCGGCTCATCCGCTGAGTAGAGGAGGATTCTCCAGGCTGGGCGAGAGCGAAGCCCGCGCCAGGAGAGAGCGGCAGATGCATGCCCAACAGGGAACCCGACTGTACGTGTAGCGACAACTAGCGCATCGGTCTCTGAGATCTTCTGATGCCACCCAGAGATGAAGTGGTAAATCCCTAACAGCCCAAGCAGAACTGCTGCAGAGAGGAGCCCTCGATTCGGAGACTGCGCTGCACCAGCCGCGCAGGTAGCGGCCAGAATTAAATAGATGCTCCCTGAGACTCGCCTGCGCCCGACATCAGGGAAGACAGTTGGCCCAACGAAAGCCGATATATCTAGGTCGGCAGGAAGCGAGTCAACAAACTCCTCAGAAGGCTCGGTTGCAGGTAATTGCTCTCCAACTTGAATCGTCTCGCTGACCTCAGGCTTCTCGGGCATGGTGCTAACGCTATGCGCCGCTAGCGGTCAATGCCGCATAGCCGTCTCTGAGCCTGCTCCAGGATTCATTAAGGGTCTCGGGTAGCACCCTCACCTGCGCAATTGATGCCATGAAGTTGGTATCACTTTGCCAACGCGGAACAACATGTGTGTGCAGATGGGAAGGTAATCCTGCACCACCAGCGCTCCCAACATTTACCCCAATATTGAGACCTTCTGGCGAATATGTGGTCTCAAGGACGCGGGATGCTCTCTGAGCCCCGACCATGATCGCACCTGCCTCCTCCACGCTCAGAGCAGTGAACTCTGCTTCATGCCTAAGCGGCAGGACCATGACGTGCCCTGAGCTATAAGGGAAGGCGTTCATGATTGTGAAAGTCAATGCCGTTCGCTCAAGAATTAAAGCCTCTTGGTCGTCCAGGAGAGCGAGTGAGCAGAATAAACAGCCACTCTGCCCAGCAACATCGGCGCGCCCCGCTATGTAATCGCTGCGCCACCCCGCCCAGAGGCTCTCGACATACAACTCCTCAGATCCTTGCTTCCACGTCCGCTTGAACACGCGTCACAAACGTCTCGATACTGACACCGCG
>CAMDSG010000072.1:2500-8507 GCA_945907055.1 Bifidobacterium breve
GAGTGGCCCCTCCGTGTTGAGCACGGAGATTTCACACCCGACTTACTAAACCGCCTACGAGCTCTTTACGCCCAATAAATCCGGACAACGCTTGCCCCCTACGTATTACCGCGGCTGCTGGCACGTAGTTGGCCGGGGCTTCTTCTGCAGGTACCGTCACAATCGTCCCTGCTGAAAGCGGTTTACGACCCGAGGGCCTTCATCCCGCACGCGGCGTCGCTGCGTCAGGCTTTCGCCCATTGCGCAAGATTCCCCACTGCTGCCTCCCGTAGGAGTCTGGACCGTGTCTCAGTTCCAGTGTGGCTGGACATCCTCTCAGACCAGCTACCCGTCGTTGCCTTGGTAGGCCATTACCCCACCAACAAGCTGATAGGCCGCGAGCCCATCTCGGAGCGGAAGACCATTTCCTCACCAGACCATGCGGTCCGGGGAGGGCATCCGGTATTAGCTCGAGTTTCCCCGAGTTATCCCGGTCTCCGAGGCAGGTTGCTCACGTGTTACGCACCCGTTCGCCACTTTCCACGGGGCCGAAGCCCCGCTTCACGTTCGACTTGCATGTGTTAAGCGCGCCGCCAGCGTTCGTCCTGAGCCAGGATCAAACTCTCCATCGAGATCTAAGCCCCGCATCTCCCCATTCAAGAATGGTTTGAGTCGAGGCCAAATAATCCGTTGAGAGTCGCCCACCGGGAAACTGCACCCGATGAGCAACAGGTCGGACCAAGGCGTACCTTGATCGGACCGACTTACTGATGGTGTGGACGCATCCGAAAATTGCCCGAAGGCTCAAATCGCCGCGCCCGCACTGGCTTTTGTGCGTCACTGTTCCGTTTTCAAGGAGCTGAATTCCGAGCGCAGCAGTACCCCGAAAGGAACCGATTTAGCCCGGGCCGTCACTCCTCCACCGCCCTATCGGTCGGCCCGAGGGTCAATCCAATGCTGCGGTGGCGTCCGTGCCGGCCCCGGATTCCGAGTAGTGGCAAGTTGCACCAATCCCCGGAGCGGGATGGATCAGTATACGGATCCGCGACCCTCAGGTCAACTCGTAGCAGATAGTCTTTTTTCCCATGGGAAACAAAGGATCCAAGCCACGAAAGCCTAGCCACTCGCAGCACCTACCCAAGGTAGGGAGCTCGACCGAGAATCAGCGACTCCAGCGTGATGAGCGCCGAGCAATCGGTGAGGTGATGGGCCTAGGGGACGGAGCAGGTGCGCGCATTGTTGTCGGCATCAGCATCGTCGTTGTCGTGATGGCGTTAATCAGTTGGATTACTTGGTTGTAATTCGGGTTGAAGTGTCGTCTCTCGGCACTGCGAGTTTTACACCCTGAGTTAACTAACGATTATGCGTGCCCATGCACGCTTGCCGAGTTGTAGAAGTTTTCCGTTTATCTCCTCAGCGGTTACCTCAACATCGGGGTCAGTTACTTTCTCGCCTTCGATGCGCACCCCACCCTGCTCGATCTTTCGACGCCCCTCTTTGTTCGAGGTTGCAAGACCAGCGGTTGCTAACAAGCGTGCAAGCGTGATTGGAAATTCCCCGCTTGTAATTACAAACTCCTCAACATCTGTTGGGGCCGATCCGTCCTTAAATATACGGTCAAACTCGTCCTCTGCAGATTTACCGGCACCCTCACCGTGATAAAGGTCCACGATCGTGCGCGCTAGTAAACGCTTAGCCGCGACCGGAGCGAGTTCACCGCTTTCGATGCTTGCCACTACCGCAGCAACACGCTCGGGTAGCCAGCCTGTTGTTAGTGCGAAGTAACGCGGCATGAGAGCGTCGGGGATGCTCATCAATTTTCCAAACTGCTCGCCCGGCGCCTCTGCAATACCGATGTAATTGCCGAGAGATTTAGACATCTTCTTAACGCCATCAAGGCCCTCTAATAGCGGCGTCGTAATTACAACCTGGGGCGCTTGCCCCTCGGCTCCTTGGAGTTGGCGACCCATTAAATTATTGAAGAGCTGGTCAGTGCCGCCGAGCTCAACATCGGCTCGAACCTGCACCGAATCCCAACCCTGCATGAGAGGGTAAACAAGCTCGGAGAGAGAGATCGGGGAGCCTTCTTGGTACCTCTTCGTAAAGTCATCACGCTCGAGGATCCGGGCAAGGGTCGTCTGCGACATAAGGCGAAGGACCCCACCCATATCGATCTTGCTAAGCCACTCGGAGTTGCGCACGATCTCGATGCGCCCTGGGGTGAAGTCAAGAATCGATTGAACCTGCTCAACGTATGTTGCAGCGTGGGCATCGACCTGCTCTTGAGTCAGCGGGGGCCTAGTTACGGAGCGCCCGGTCGGGTCCCCTACTTGAGCGGTGAAGTCCCCAATAATCAGCACTGCAGTGTGGCCAAGATCCTGAAATTGGCGGAGTTTGCGCAGAACTACGGTGAATCCAAGGTGGATATCCGACGCGGTCGGGTCAATACCGAGCTTGACGCGCAGTGGCTTACCTGCGCTCAGCTTCTTCTTGAGGTCGACCTCGGAGATCACGTCGACCGTACCCGCTGTCAAAATCTTTAATTGATCCTCAACGCTTGTCACGGGGTGTGACGCTAGCAAGACAGACGCAGGGTCAGACGGAGGGTCAGACCGAGGGTGAGCCTCTCATCGCCTCATATGCGGTCAGAATAAGAGTTGTGTCGAGTACTCAGGCCTCTAACAAACTAAGCGCTCGGCGGCCAAGGCCTAACAAGCGATCATTTGCTGCCATCCTCTGCCTTGGATTACTCGGAGCGACCCTTGCTTCGTGCTCGTATACGACCAAGGTCAATCTCCCTAAGACCCAACCCGAGACATCGCGAATTCTCTGGGGTGATGGCACGACTATGGCCAATCTCCATTCGGAGCAAGACCGCGAAGAGATCTCATTCGAGAAGATGGGCGACTACCTGCCAATTGCGGTGGTGGCTATCGAGGACTCTCGCTACTTCGAGCATGACGGGGTCGACCCACGCGGGATTATGCGCGCACTTACACGTGATCTGAAATCCGGCAAGGTTATTGAGGGGGGCTCAACGATTACTCAGCAATACGTCCGCGCCGTGCTACTTAGTCCGGAGCAGACATTGACACGCAAGATCAAAGAGGCAGTGCTTGCTGTTCAGTTAGAGCGCCAATACTCGAAGCAGGCAATCCTCACGAAGTATCTAAATCTCATCTACTTCGGCAATGGCGCTTACGGGGTACAGGCTGCGGCACGCACATATTTTGGTAAAGACGCGATCGCACTGAATCTCCCAGAGAGTGCGCTACTTGCGGGATTGATCCGCTCGCCTGGCGACTACGACCCGTTTACGCAACCCGATGCAGCGCTCGCTCGCCGTAACGAGGTGCTATCCCGCATTGAGATTTTGAAGCGACTCCCCACAGAGAACAAGAACAGCGCAATTGCGGCACCGCTCGGTGTTGGTGCGGCACCCGCTACTCAGCGCACCGCTGCGCCACATTTTGTGGAGAGAGTAAGAACTTTTATTCTCTCGAACACGAAGTTTGGTGAGACTGCTGCAGAGCGCGAGCGCTTGCTCTACCAAGGTGGCCTACGCATTGAGACGACACTAGATCCACGCGCACAGGCTCAAGCGGTAGACGCAGTGACTAAGACACTCTCATCGCCAGCCACGGACCCCTCAGCTGCAGTTGTCTCCATTGACCCACGCAACGGACACATACTCGCTTACGTAGGTGGATCAGACTTTTATGGCGACGAGCCGTGGGCACGCTACGACCTAGCGGGGCAGGGTAAACGCTCCGCCGGGTCGAGCTTTAAACCTTTTGTACTAGCTGCAGCACTCGAGGCTGGAGTCTCACTAGATAAGCAATACCCCGCTCCCGGCGAGTTGACAATTCCGATCAAGGGTCAGACCCCTTGGTTGATTCGCAACTACGACGGCAAGGGCGGTGGGACCATGAACCTCATCGAGGCGACGGTGAACTCCGTCAATACTGTCTACGCAGAACTCATCACCGAGATCGGGGCGCAGCCCGTAGTTGACCTTGCAAATAAATTAGGGGTCGAGAGCAAACTGGGTGCTTATCCTTCCGCTGCGCTAGGGAGCAACGGGGTGACGGTACTTGACATGGCGAGTGCGTATGGTTCGTTTGCCGACGACGGAATGCATACCTCTCCGGTATTTATTACACAGGTATCAACCAATAGCGGCGAGGTACTTTGGCGCGCAAAGCAGAGTCGCGAACGCACACTCCCAATATCAATCTCAAGAGACGTCACACAGGTATTGCAGCAAGTCGTGGAGAGAGGAACCGGTGTCAACGCGCGAATCGGACGGTCAGTCGCAGGCAAGACCGGTACGGGTGAAGAGTGGTCTGACGCATGGTTCGTTGGGTATACCCCCGAGCTCGTTACTGCTGTATGGGTTGGGTTCCCGGATGCAGCGCGCACCATGCGCCCTCCAACTACTCGCATAACGGTTACAGGAGGCACGTGGCCAGCACAGATTTGGCAAGCAACCGTCGGCGCGTATCTCGCTGAGACTCCGGCATCAAAATTTCCCTCTCCAATCTCATCTGCTACTGGAGCATCTGGAGTGACCGGTCCAAGTGGCCCAACCGGCCCCGGGCTCACATCGGTAGTCGGGCAGAGCACCGTTGATGCAACTCGAATCCTCGTAGACGCTGGTTACAGAGTTCGCCTATACGAAACCGCGAGCCGAAGCGTCGCGCAGGGTTTCGTCATCTCGCAGTCGCCTGCCGCAGGCGCACCGTTCGCGGTCGGGGGGACCATCACCCTTGCAGTCTCGACTGGTCCCCCACTTGTGGTTCCAGTGCCGAGTGTTCTTGGGCTCTCAGCACAGAAGGCTGCGGCCCTTCTCGGCGCAAGCGGATTCGAGGTACAGATTCGAATTGAGGCAGAGCCTCCACCAGGGGCACCAGAGCGTGCGGCATCAGTCTGGAAACAGCTCCCCGCTGGCGGTGAGCCGCTCGCAGTAGATCAAGCCGTAGCGATCTGGCTCAATCCGTAAGTAAACGCCCGTAAAGAAGCGAGACTCAGCGCCTCTTCTTCGTTACTTAATCGCTACTGGGAGTGCATCTAATCCGCGCAGGACAACTCGCCCGTTGCGTGTGACCGGTGCGGCCAGACTCAAGGTTGGGAAACGCGATGCAATCGTGGTGAGAGCGACACGACCCTCGAGGCGAGCAAGTGCCGCACCTAGGCAGTGATGTACGCCGCTACCAAACGAAAGATGCGCCCCCGCTCCTTCGCGAGCAAGGTCGAGGACGTCAGCAGTAGGCCCCCAACGCTTTGGATCATGGTTAGCGGAGCCAAGGCATGTGAGCACAAACTCGCCGCTCTTCACAGACTTATCGGCGATCTCAAAATCTGTTATCGCGATCCTGCGGGAGTATTGGACCGGACTATCCCAGCGGAGCAACTCCTCGGTTGCATTCGCCCCCAATTCAGGATTGGCTCCGAGTAATGCCATCTGATCTGGGTGATTCAATAAGGCGAGAGTCGCGTTACCAATGAGATTTACAGTCGTCTCATGCCCAGCGATATAGAGCAGAATTATTTGATCAAGGAGTTCTTGCTCATCAAGCATGTCACCGTCATCCTCGGCAGTTATGAGGCGTGAGAGAAGTAACCCATCTGGATTTGTGCGCTTCTCAGCAATGCGTTCACGTACATACTCGACCATCAAATCACTCGAGGTTATTGCGGTGTGCACCTCCTCCTCACTCATAATTGGATCGAGATTCTTCACAATGGCATGCGACCACTCCCTGACAATCTCGGAGTCTTCTTGTGGCATTCCAAGCATCTCAGATATGACGAGAAACGGAAGCGGGAAGGCAATATCGGGGATTATGTCTCCCCCACCCGCAGCATCGATTGCATCAAGGTAGTGATCAACCATCTCCTGAACCCGCGGCTCGAGGGCCGCAACAGTTCGAGGAGTAAACGCCTTCGAGACCAATCTACGCAGCCGATCATGATCAGGCGGGTCGATATTTAAAATTGCCCTCGAACCGCCACGACGATCTGCGCG
>CAMDSG010000073.1 GCA_945907055.1 Bifidobacterium breve
AAGACGCGCCGAATTGGCGCTCTATCTGTTAGATCAATCCGATAAGACGCTATATAAATAGGCGTATAGGGGCTCAACCCGACTTGGCCGGTCAGCTAAAAGGCAGACCTATCGAATGTACCGTCGATGCAGTTGGCGAAGACGGTAAAATGTATTTGGCTTCCTGCGGAGTTGTTCCAAACGCGTACTTCCCAGCTCTCGCCGTCTCCAGCCCCAGGCAATGGATTCATGTAGGGCTGTGATGCGAGCACGGAGAGGAAGTCGTTCGGGAAGTAGAACCCACCGCCGATGGCAATTGAACCAGCGGTGCAATCTGCTGTAGCAACTGTCACGGTGCTTGGATCAGCAAATCCAACTGCATACGCGAGTACTACTCCTCCGGCGCCCGTTGAACCCGTCGAACCTGTCGCACCAGTAGCGCCCGTTACTCCGGTTATGCCTTGTGGTCCGGTTGGCCCTGCTGCTCCGGTGACTCCCGTAGAGCCTGTTGCACCAGTAGCGCCCGTCGCTCCGGTCTCGCCGGTAGTGCCACTAATGCCTTGTGGTCCGGTTGGTCCGGCTGCTCCGGTGACGCCAGTTGTGCCTGTCGCTCCTGTCGTACCTGTTGCTCCAGTTGCGCTTGCTGCTCCGTCATTCCCGGTGACTCCAGTGGCGCCTGTTGCTCCGGTCGCTCCGGTGTTGCCACTAATGCCTTGTGGTCCGGTTGGTCCGGCTGCTCCGGTGACGCCAGTTGTGCCTGTCGCTCCTGTCGTACCTGTCGTACCTGTTACTCCTGTTGCTCCGGTCGCGCTTGCTGCTCCGTCATTCCCGGTTGCACCCTTCGCCCCGGTGACTCCAGTCGTGCCCGTTGCGCCCGTCGCGCCGACGTTACCGGTAATGCCTTGTGGTCCGGTTGGCCCTGCTGCGCCCGTCGCGCCTGTCGCGCCTGTCGCGCCTGTCGCCCCCGCGGCTCCTTGTGGCCCGGTCGCCCCAGCATCGCCAGAACCGCCGAGCGTGTAGTAGCCAGCGAGGTCGGCGAGAATCTCCACGGGGGATTGATTATTAAAGATATTCACAGCCCCGAACCCGCCAATGCGAACAGTAACCATGTTGGGCACTGGTCCTGGACCGACTTTGTTGAGGTTCGATGCGTTCGGCCTAGCCGTTCCTGCAGGGAAGACCGTTATGTATCCAGGTCCTGCAGCATTTACATAAGTGACATTTAGAACCGCAGCGACAGCATCGTTTGGAACAGTAATTGTGTCGTCTGAGACCCCTGCGATTACAACAGTGATCGTGTCGTTACTGCCAACCGGACCAACTGTTCCACCAAAACCGGTTCGAGTATCGAGAATCCGTACCGGGTCCATGGGTACGAAGACCGCGCCTGCCGGCACGCCGGCTAGTCCTGATGCGGGCGTGACATCGTTAAGCCCTACTCCAGCAACAATCCCTGACGCGATTAGCAACATAGCTATGGCGGCTGTGGAGAAGCGAGCAAATGAAGTATTCATTTTCAGATCAATCCTTAAAATTCCAAGAATGGAGAAACTGCTAGCAGCATTCTAGGGCGAGGTTGGGACAAGCGCTAGGTGGCCAATAAAACAACCCCCCAATTACCCGGAGCCTCTCCAAGAGCAGCCGATCGCTACGCTTCTAAGCATGCGCACCGAGATGATGCTTAACCCCGAGCATCTTGAGCACCCATTCCCAACCGAGCGCCTTCGCTCAAACGGTGTACTCACGCCCGAAGTGCGAAACGAGTTGGCTCAAATTCCTGATCTACGCAACGCCCTTAGCGTTCTCTCTCTTTGGGCCTTCGCACTGCTTGCATTCGTGATTCCTGCTCGGAGCGGAGTCTGGATTCTCTGGCCTCTCGCATTTATCTTGATGACCCCCGTATTCGCTCGCTTCGCCATCATGATGCACGAATCCGCCCATCGACTTCTATTCTCAAATCGAACTGCAAATGACTTCGTGGGTAAATGGTTAATCGCTTACCCAGTATTTGTCCCTATGCACCTCTACCGACACTCACACCTCTCACATCATCGAGAGGAGTTTGGACCCGAGGAGCCAGACATTGCTTTCTACTCGGGGTATCCATGTGAGCCGCGTGATTTGCGCAGACGGTTAACGCGCGATGCGATCGGAGTCTCTGGCTACAAAAATCTTAAGCCTCTTCTCCGAGGAGCGTTTACTGGCCCACGAAAGAAACTGGCCTGGTCAATCATTGGTGCACAGCTTGTTATTTGGGGAGCAGCGTGGGCTGTATCTGGAGTCTGGTACGCGTATCTAATACTTTGGCTTGCTCCATGGATGACAGGGTGGCGCGTCTCAAACAGACTGCGCGCCATCGGTGAGCATGGCGGATTAGGTGCGAGCGCTGACCGCCGATTAACGACGCACAGTGTCAGGCAATCTTGGGGTGCCCGACTCTGGATTACGCCGTACAACACTGGTTTTCACCTTGCGCATCACGTTGACATGACAATGCCGTGGCGCAGTCTCCCTAAATTCAACGCAGAGTTAGAGGCTGCGGGATATATCAACCCGGGGATGACATACCTGAGTTATCGAGCGCTGTGGCGTGCACTCTGCTCTCAAGACGCTCCGATACCAGCGCGACGATAACGAGACTCACGCAGCGTTAGGCGACGCGGCACCCAAGGAGAGCGGGCGGATCTGCCAGCACGCTGATTCCCCAGAGGCACACAGTGTGTAGCCCCGGCCCTACCGGAACACGTGCCCAGAATCCATGCTGCTCTCCGTAGCCACTAAATACTGCTCCTACATCAGCACGGGGTACCACCGCACCGGTTGTGTGAATGTAGCGACCATCGACATAAACATCTACAAGAATTGAGTCTCGAGTATCTGGGTCGAGGCTCCAACCGGAGACGCCTATCCATCCCGGTTCACGCCCGATACCCTCGAAGAAACCAATCGGGCTTCCAGTGGTACGCGCGCATCCAATGATGTCGTTTCGGCCTTTACCAATAGAGATTGCATATAGGCAGATTGAGTGGGCGCCCGGCGAGATCGGGAGAGTGATATCGAAGCCATGCTCTGATCCGTTGTCGGGGAATGCAGCACCAATATCTGGACGCTCTAGGTCGGCTAAGTGGCGGGTTCCATTGGAGTCAACGTAGGCATGAATATCAATTGGATCCGAAGAGTCTGGGTCGAGCGCCCAACCTGCAAAGCGAACAGAGCCCGGAGTCCGCTGAATAAGTTCAAGGTTTGACCAAGGCACACCAACGGGCACGCTGGCGCGTAGAGAGTTTCTGAGCCCTGGGAGAATTGCGTAACCAGCATTACCCGGGCAAGCAGTACCGTCTCCGGAGATTGCACCAGCATCTCGATGCCCAATAATTGGGTCAATCACTGCACCGCGCGTCGCTACAGGAGTATTTGGATCGATGTTGTTTACCGTCATCTTCCAGACCAGTAAGCGATTAAGAGCGTCTTGCATAGCGGCAGGCGGCGATGCGTTCGAGAAGTCTCCGATGAGAGCGATACCAACGGAGCCGGCATTGAAGTCCGTAGCATGAGCGCCGATTACCCCACGGTTTACACCGCCGAAGCGCCCCTCAAATATCTGCCCGTAGCGATCGATTAAGAAGTTGTAACCATGGTCGCAGTAGCCGCGCCCTTGGACGTAATACGTGTAGATAGACCTAACTGTCGCCGTTGACTGTGAGGGAGTATCGCCATTCGATGAGGCGGTGTGGTGCACAACTACAAACTCTGGCTGGGCGTAGTTAGGTCCATCAGGGCATGAACCAAGGCGCAGTGATTCATCTGCTCCCCAAGCGGCACGCGAAATAATTGCTGGTTGATTTGGTATTAGTGCATTTGCAGGTTGCGGCGAAGAGAGACTTGATCCGATAAATGCGCCGCCAACAATGAGAGCAGCAACTGCTCCGCCTAATCGTCTGCGCGGTATCAACATTCCGATCGCTACGAAAGATCCAGCGGCGCCACCGGCTATAAGCCCTGAACCAATTGGTAGCGGTGCTCTTACCATCCCAGTAGAGATTGCGATCAGTTGGAGGTCCGCAAGAGTGCCCCTAACTGCGCGCACGCGAATCTCATCAACCTCGCGCACTGATACTGGGTCAGAGGCTAGGAGACCATCTTGAAGTTTGCTCGAGGCCGCTACTGCATCGGCCGAACCGGTGTCAGCCCCGCCATCAGCCTCACCTACGGTCGCTACTCTGCGCCAAGTCCCAGAGTCACTGCGCGCCTCTACCGTAATTACTGGAGAAGTGTCACCGCGCCATTGAAAGGCGATGAGATTTGTTGAGTCGGGTACCGATGGCGACTTGCTCATCTCGCCCGGGGTGAGAACATCACCAGTTGAAACCAGCGAAGATCTATTTAGTGTGCTGTTAGTAGTAACACCTGCACCCGCTGCAGTGCTCCATGCGATGGCACCGAGCAATGCAGCAACAATGATTATGGGTGCGGAGCGCTTACGTCGACTGCTCTGCATGCAGTAATCATCGGTCGCGCGATGTGAATATCTGTAATTGCCCTAAGAGCTTTCTTGCAGATTTAACTGAAGAGAAACTTAAGCGATAATTGAGCGCTTGAGGTCAGCGCTCCCAAAGTCCGACTGGAGCCTCGCCGTGACCAAAGTGCCCAGGTAGACGCTCACCGGCCATTGCGCGCTCGAGTCTCTTCTGCATCCCCTCGGTAAGTTTGTCGTGCTTAATCATCTCCATAAATACTGCAGTTGCATTCCCGACATCAAAGAAGTCGCGCTGCCACTTCCACTTGAAGTCGCCACCATAAACAAACCAACTACCACCGAGACCTGCTACCTCATAATGGCTTCCGTCATCGCGTTTCGCGATTGCAACCTGTTTCCAGAGCCCCATGATCTCGCCCTTAACGTCATCAATCAAAACATGCTGGTATGGGTAGACCCAGCCACCGAGCCCGCTCATCTCGCTGCCGAGTGCTAGTTCTCTGATCTCATCTTTTCCGACAGCCATGAACTCATCGTTGGGTCCAACGTTCCAGCCATATGTTGCGTCATCGGTATAGAGATCAGCCATCGGCTCCCAGTTGAGGTTCTTCTCGCACTCTTTGTTGATCGCTAACCAACGCTCAACCATCTCTTCAAGCTCGGCACGTGGGTATGGCATCGTTACTCCTCTTCGCTAATTGATATTGCATGGGTAGGGCAGTACTTCACCGCAGCGATTATTTGAGGCCGAAGTGATTCATCTGGATTCTCATTGAGAACGGTGACGGTTGCTGACTTTGGTGGAACACTAAAGACTGTGGGTGCCTCCGACTCGCAGACGCCGTGTCCCTGGCATAGATCGCGGTCAATCTTTATCTGCATCACAGGCCTTTCACGCGCCGCTTGTAGCGGATGCGCGCAGGCTGTTCAAGCTGAATAACCATCTTGGACATATCTGCTCGGTATGAATCCGAGGGCTGTGCGAGCTCGAGACTCCAGTCGCGAAACAGCACAGTAAAGATTGCCTTCAGCTGCATCATCGCAAATGCTGCACCGACACAGCGGTGGCGCCCTGCTCCGAATGGAATCCAGTTCCAAGGGTTCAACTCGTCCTCAGCTCGAGGGTCGATATAGCGCTCACACTCAAATTGATTGGGGTCCACGAAGGCCTCAGGGATTCGATTCGAGACCCATGGAGAAGCACCGACCATCTGGCCTGCCTTAACGGCTAATCCTTGAATCTCTAGATCAACTTTCGCAACGCGCAGCAACAAAATTAGTGGCGGGTGGAGCCGGAGAGTCTCTTTTAAGGCGGCCTCTAACCAAGGCATCTCGCGCAATACTCCGTAGGAGATCTCCTCGCCGCCGGCATTGAGGCGATCTGTCTCATCTAAAACTCTGCCGAGTTGCTCCGGTCTACGCAGAAGCTCAATGAGCATCCAAGATGCTGTTGTGGAGGTTGTGTGATGCCCCGCAAACATCATCGAGATGAAGATTCCCGTTACCTGGTCCGCAGTAAAACGTAATGAGCCGTCCTCCTCTCGAATCGACATAAGCACATCCAAAAGGTCTCGATCGTCACCCTCAGCAGGAATAGCCACCTCACGATTAGTCATGATGCCTTGTACAAGTTCAACTAAGGCTGCGCGAGATGAGTCACGAATGGCGAACGACTCGATATCTGCATATGGATCAACAAATGCAAGTGCGTCAGTGCCGCGCTCTAGGTCGTGGTAGAGGTCTGCAAACCTGCGATCGAGTTCGTCACGAAACTTCTTCCCAATCAGGCAAGCCGATGAGGTGTAGATGGTTAGCTCGGCAAACCAATCAAGGAGATCGATCTCTCCTGTGTCGCTCCACTTAGCGGTCATCGCCTCAACCTCTGCTGCGATAGTGGCTGCGTGGCCCCGCATGAACTTGTCTCGCAGAGCCTGATTGTGAAGCATGTCGCGACGTCGTTCAGGGGAGGCGTCGAATACAACACCTTCACCAAAGATTGGCTTCATAAAGGGGTATGCCTCAGCCTGATCGAGCACCTCCTCTGGAGCGCGAAAGAAGAACTCGTTTGCCTCGGCTCCACTAAGAAGGACAACTTCGCGTTCCGCAAGGTTGAATATACCTACGTCGCCGCACTCGTCGCGCACGCGCTCAAGGAGCCCGATCGGATCGGTACGAAGCTCCTCAAGATGACCACTTTTACCGTCTGAGCCTGAGACAGTCGGTGGAGTCTTTATCGGCGCACTGGTCATTCGCCTACCTCATGAAGTGGCGCCTCTGGATGAATCTCGAGTGTTGTGATGTGGGTGCCACGCGCCATCTCCACTACCGCCATCACTGCCTCGGCGACACCCGCAGGGCGCATGTAATTGTCGTGGCGCGAGAGGCCCCATTTTCTCCAGAGATCGAGTGCTGCGTTGGTTGCGTCTGCGTCCCAGTCCATACCCATTCCGGTGAGTGTTGGGCCAGGGCGAACAACCGTGGCGCGAATACCTGTCCCCTCCAACTCCATCTGTAGCGCTCTCGCATAACCCTCGAGGCCCCACTTCGACGCAACGTAGGCAACCATTGATGGCCGTGGATTCACAACTACATCCGAGGTAATAAAAACTACGTCGCCACGTTGTCGCGTAACCATGTCAGGGAGAAGAGTCTGAATGATGCGATGAGTACCAGCAACATTGACAGACATCACCTCCTCGAACTCCTCAGGTGAGGTTTCAAGTACCGAACCAACCTGATTGCGTGCGGCGTTCGCAACGATGATCTCGATCTCGCCCAATGCATCGCGTGCTGTGGAGCAGAACGCCTCGATTGTTGCAGGATCAGCAAGGTCTAAAAATACTGCATGAGCCTCACCACCATTTTCGCGAATGCGTGCAGCGGCTGCTTCAAGCTCGTCGACGCGACGCGCCCCTAGAACGACTGGGTGGCCCGCGAGCGCCAAGGCTTCAGCCGTAGCTAGGCCAATCCCCGAGGATGCACCGGTTATTACAGCACCGCGACGTTGTGGGTGGGGAGGGAACTTCGCCATTTCAGCGCACCTTTACGGTTGTCGGAAGAGTCGCAAACCCACGCACGTTCGCAGAGTGGACACGCGCCATAAGTGCCTCATCAATCTCGTAGTCACTTACGTGCTTCACTAACTCATCCAGAGCAATTCGCGCTTCATGACGAGCAAGCAATGCGCCTAAACAGAAGTGCCTTCCGTTTCCAAAACTCATTAGGTCTCCGTTGGGGCGATCAAGGTCGTAGACATCTGCGCGGTCGAATACATCCTCGTCCCTGTTGGCGGAGCCGATGAGAAGAAATACTCGCGCACCTGCGTCAATGTGAGTGTCTCGGATGACAATAGGAATATGTGTTCTTCTCAGCACCATTTGAGTAGAGCCATCGAAGCGCAGTGTCTCTTCAACCCAGTCTGAGATGCGAGTTGGGTCGTTAAACGGCTTGGCTCGTTCCTCGGGGTTACACCACGCCCAATACCAGGCATTGCCAAGGAGCTTCGTTGTTGTTTCGTTCCCGGCAACGACGAGGAGAAACAAAAAACTAATTATCTCCTCGTTGGTCAAGCGGTCTCCATTGAGCTCAGTCTCTATCAGTTGCGTAGTTAGGTCATCGCCTGGGTGCAGCCGTCGATCAATGAGAAATGCTTCGTAATAAACGAAGAGTTCAATCGCTGCCTCAAAGCCTTGGGGAGTGACGTCAAATACGCCCTCTTCGCGATGCACGAGTAGATCAGCGAGCC
>CAMDSG010000074.1 GCA_945907055.1 Bifidobacterium breve
ATTCGCAACGAGGGTCTCATAGTTTGCAATCGAGAGCCGCACGGATACCCCGGAGCGCTGGTTGACATGTGGAGAGCGCCGCGCTTGCTGACTAATTTCGGCGATGATCTCGACCATAAATGCTGGAACCGTTACCTCAACTCCAGCGGCCGAGATGGCCTGAGCCTCTTGGGCAATTACATCCATCTCTAACCCAACCTCTAATGGGTAGTGGGTACGAATCTGAGCCCCAAAACGGTCTTTAAGCGGAGTAATGATGCGACCGCGGTTGGTGTAGTCCTCTGGGTTTGCAGATGCGACGAGCATCACATCTACTGGCAGGCGAATCTTGTATCCGCGAATCTGCACATCACGCTCTTCGAGAACATTTAGTAATCCAACCTGAATCCGCTCTGCGAGGTCGGGCAACTCGTTAATCGCAAAGATTCCGCGATTAGTGCGCGGCACCATTCCGTAGTGAATCGTTAGTTCATCTGAGAGGTAGCGGCCCTCCGCAACCTTGATCGGGTCGACCTCGCCGATGAGGTCCGCTATCGAAGTATCTGGAGTAGCGAGCTTCTCCCCGAACCGTCGGCTGCGATGCACCCATGTAATTGGGGTCACATCACCCTGCTCCTCGATAAGGGTTCGGGCGTGAGCACTAATCGGGTTATAGGGATCATCGTTGATCTCGCTCCCAGCGACAATCGGCATCCACTCGTCGAGGAGTTCAGTCAAGGATCGGATGATGCGCGTCTTGGCCTGGCCGCGCTCGCCGAGCAGGATCACGTCGTGCCCAGCCAGTAGAGCGTTCTCTAATTGAGGAAGAACTGTGTCTTCATAGCCAAGTACCCCGTCGACGAGTGGACGGCCGGCGATGATGCGCTCAATGGCATTGGCGCGCACCTCATCCTTAACCGGCCGGGAGATCCAGCCGCTTGCTTTGAGTTCGCCGAGTGTTGTGGGGCGGGTCATGGGGACTCCTTTAGAGATAACGGATTTAGGCGCGCCCCTAGGTTGCCCTAAGTCGCTCCCCCGAACCGTACCAGCGTCGCCTTTCTCCCCGTGTCGTGAGACACGTGCGCCCTCTACTACCGTTCACTCTGGAACTTGTTGGTCACCGCGAGAGGAATACAGACCATGTCGAAGGTTGATAATGCGCAGCGGTACGTAGGCGCACCACGACCAGCACCTGCGAAGAAGGACGGACCCTTCTTTGTGATGTTCTGGCGTTCAGCGGTAGGCAAGAAGTGGATCATGGCCGTCACCGGCATCATGCTCATCGGCTTCGTGTTTGCGCACATGCTTGGAAACCTGAAGATCTTTCTTAGCGCTAGCTCTATCGACCACTACGCCGAGTGGCTCCGCACGATTGGCTACCCGATACTCCCAGAGACTGGTGTTCTTTGGATTCTGCGAGCCGGTCTTTTAGGCGCCGTCTTACTCCACATCTGGGCAGCAGCATCGCTAACAAGAATGAATCGCTCTGCAAGGCCTAACGGCTACAAATCTCCTCGAGAGTATGTAGCTGCCGATTTTGCGGCCCGCACTATGCGCTGGACCGGAATCATCGTCATGCTCTTCATAATCTTCCACCTTCTTGACCTCACCTGGGGACAGACAGGGGTGGAGGAATTTAAGACCGGAGATGTTTACAACAACATCGTTAATTCGTTCAAGCGTGTACCTGTTGCGATCGCCTACATCATTGCAAACATCGCTATTGCATTTCACCTATACCACGGGGCATGGTCGATGTTTCAGAGCCTTGGTATCAACAGCCCGAGATTCAATCCTTGGCGCAGGGGCTTCTCAATTGGTGTCGCATCAATCATCGCCATAGGAAATATCAGCATTCCTCTCCTAGTAGTAACTGGAGTCGTCAAATGAGCACTATCAACCTCGATTCAAAGATCCCCGCTGGCCCGCTAGAGGACAAGTGGGATAACCACAAGTTCTCAGTGAAGCTTGTAAACCCAGCAAACCGACGCAAGTTTCGCGTTGTTATTGTCGGCTCTGGTCTCGCAGGAGCATCTGCGGCAGCAACACTTGGTGAGCTTGGATACCACGTTCAACTCCTTACATTCCATGACTCCCCCCGACGCGCTCACTCAATCGCAGCGCAGGGTGGAATCAACGCGGCCAAGAACTACCCAAATGATGGCGACAGCGTAAAGCGCCTCTTCTACGACACGATCAAGGGCGGCGATTTTCGCTCACGCGAAGCAAACGTGCATCGCTTGGCGCAGGTAAGCGTCAACATCATCGATCAATGCGTCTCGCAAGGAGTCCCATTCGCACGTGAGTATGCAGGGTTGCTCGATAACCGATCCTTCGGTGGAGCGCAGGTTTCGCGTACCTTCTACGCTCGTGGGCAGACCGGTCAGCAACTCCTTCTCGGGGCATATCAGGCACTCGCCCGCCAGATTCACCTAGGGAACGTGGAGCTCCACAACCGTACCGAGATGCTCGACATGGTGATGAAGGATGGTCGCGCAGTTGGCTTAGTCGCTCGTGACTTAATTACAGGAGCAATTCACTCCTATTCAGGGCACGCCGTTGTTCTCGCCACAGGTGGATACGGAAACGTCTTCTACCTCTCCACTAACGCAATGGCTAGCAACGTCACTGCTGCATGGCGCGCACACAAGCGCGGTGCACTTATGGCGAACCCTTGCTTCACGCAGATTCACCCCACCTGCATCCCTGCATCAGATGAGTTTCAATCCAAGTTGACCCTAATGAGCGAGTCGCTTCGAAACGACGGTCGCATCTGGGTCCCTCAGAATGCCGAAGAGACTCGATCCCCTGAGCAGATTCCAGACTCCGAGCGTGACTACTTCCTCGAGCGAATGTACCCATCCTTCGGAAACCTTGCGCCGCGAGATATCGCTTCACGCGCGTCAAAGCGCCAGGTCGATGTTGGTAAGGGTGTTGGGCCAATCAAGAACGGCGTTTACCTAGACTTCGATGAGGCAATCAATCGTCTCGGTGCACCTGTAATTGAGGAGCGCTACGGAAACCTTCTACAGATGTATGAACGAATTACAGGTGAAGACCCATACAAGATGCCCATGCGTATTTACCCGGCTGTGCATTACACAATGGGTGGACTCTGGGTTGATTACAACCTAATGAGCAACGTCGAGGGCTTGTACGTACTCGGCGAGGCAAACTTCTCTGACCACGGAGCCAACCGACTCGGTGCGAGCGCTCTCATGCAGGGGCTCTCGGATGGCTACTTCGTACTCCCTGCCACCATCACTGACTATCTCGCCCCTCAACTTGGAGAGGCCCCCATCTCGACCGATGACCCCATCTTCAAGCAGGCTGAGGCCGCTGTGCGCGACCGCACGAACCAAATGGTTGCAATCAAGGGCACTCACTCCCCCGATCACTTCCACCGCGAGCTTGGAAAGATCATTTGGGAGCACTGCGGAATGGAGCGCTCGGCGGAGAGTCTTGATCAGGCTCTAGCTGAGATCCCCGTACTGCGCGAGCAGTTCTGGAACGACGTTCGCGTCCTTGGAGATACTGAGTCCTTCAACCAATCGGTTGAGAAGGCTGGGCGCGTCGCGGACTTCCTAGAGTTTGGCGAGGAGTTAGTCCTTGATGCACGGCGCCGCGAGGAGTCATGCGGTGGTCACTTCCGCGTTGAGTACCAGACCGAAGATGGCGAGGCTCTGCGTAACGACGATGACTTTGCTCATGTCGCCGCTTGGGAGTGGGAGGGCGAGGGCAACGAGCCAACGCTTCACCGCGAGCCGCTCGTCTATGAGAACGTTCACCTTGCAACTAGGTCCTACAAGTAGTCGATAGGAGGACGAGGACTGTGAAACTCACACTAAAGATCTGGCGTCAAGACGGCCCCACCGCAAAGGGTCGCTTCGAGACATACGAAATGCCTGCGGTTGTGCCCGATATGTCATTCCTGGAGATGATTGACGTTCTCAATGAGCGGCTAATCGCCGAAGAGGCAGAGCCAATTGCCTTTGACCACGATTGCCGTGAGGGAATCTGCGGCTCGTGCTCGATGATGATCAACGGCATACCCCACGGCCCTGAGCGCGGCACCGCAACTTGTCAGTTACACATGCGCAAGTTCAAAGATGGCCAGCACATCACTGTCGAGCCATGGCGTGCGCGTTCCTTCCCGATTATCAAAGATCTCGCTGTTGATCGCAGCCCACTAGATCGCATCATCGAGGCCGGGGGTTACATCTCTGCTCCAACAGGAGCGGCACGAGATGCCAACGAGATATTGATCCCCAAAGAAGCAGCTGATGCCGCTATGGACGCGGCGGCCTGCATCGGCTGTGGTGCTTGCGTAGCGGCCTGCCCTAACGGCGCGGCTCAACTCTTCACTGCTGCGAAATACAGCCACCTAAGCCTTCTCCCACAGGGGCAGCCAGAGCGTTGGACCCGTGCGATTGGGATGGTCGACGAGATGGAGCGTTGGTTTGGGTCGTGCACAAACTTCGGTGAGTGTGAGACTGCCTGCCCCAAGGAGATCTCGATCGACTTCATCGCACTACTCAACCGCGACTACATCAAGGCCCAGTTCAAGAACCGTCGCCTCTCTGGCCAGAAGTCCTAACTCTTCTCCCCTCCTAATCTGAGCCAAGAGCGGTTACGCTCTCCGCAACAGGTTGTCTTGGTCACTTTTTTCTAGTGGCTTTTTTGTAACGGGGGGAACATGACTACCGAGATTGGTACCGCTATCGGAGACACCATTGATGGTGCTGCAGTTGAGCGACTACTCGCACGAGCACGCCGCGATATAGACGAAGGTCTTCTGCCGTCGGCACAGCTCGCTCTTGCGATCAACGGCGAGATAGTCGTTGAGGAGACATTCGGTGCTGCAACCCCCGAGTCGCGCTACTGCGTCTTCTCATCTACCAAGGCATTCATTGCTAGCTGCTGCTGGATCCTGATTCAAGAAGGCAGACTCGATGTAACCAAACGTGTTGTTGATTACATTCCAGAGTTCGGGACTAACGGCAAAGAGGTAGTTACTGTCGAGCAAGTAATGCTGCACCAAAGCGGATTCCCCTCTGCCCCGCTAGGGCCACCGGAGTGGGAGACCAAGGCGGGGCGCCTTAAAGCTTTTGGTAAATGGCGCCTCCAATGGGAACCAGGAACCATCTCCGAGTACCACCCATCGAGCGCGCACTGGGTACTCGCCGAACTCATCGAGAGACTGAGCGGAGAAGACTTCCGCGATTTTCTTGAGCAGCGTGTTACCTCGCCGCTCGGACTCCCACGCGTCCTTGGAGTGACCGATGATGCGCCCGTGATGGTGCCGGTCCCATGCGGCGAGCCTGCGACTGCAGATGAGTTAGAGGCCGTGCTCGGAATTCGTGAACTCCCCGTTACCGAAGTGACCACGAGTGCCGTTGCATACCTAAGTAGATATGAGGCGCGCTCAGTTGGCCTTCCAGGTGGAGGAGGAGTCATGCGGGCACGAGACCTTGCGCTCTTTTACCAAGGCCTGCTCCACAACTCTGCTGGCATCTGGGACCCCGAGGTACTCGCCGACGGCACAGGTCGTGTGCGCAGCATGCTGCCGGATGCTTGGACGGGCGTTCCAGCATCTCGCACCCTCGGGCTAGTGACTGCAGGTAGTGATGGCCTCGGCTCAATGCGCGGATTTGGGAAGACAACCTCCGCACGGACGTTTGGGCACAATGGAGCATTCGGGCAGATCTCTTGGGCTGACCCTGAGACAGGGATCTCGTTTGCTTATGCCACGGATGGATTAGATGAGCACATACTGCGCCAGGGTCGCAGGGGGATTGCGCTTAGCAGCCTTGCAAATGAATGCGCTAAATAGGGAATCAGCCGGGAGAAAAGACTGCTCTGCGGGGGCGGGCATGACATTTTCTCATATTGAGAATAGTTATTCTCAATAGATATTTTAATAATTTTTTGATGCAATCGGTCGGCCCATCTGTAACAATCCGCTGATGCCTAACGCCCCGGATGAAAGAGGATCAGCTCTTGAGCGCACCCTGATTCTCACCGAATGGTTCGCTTCACGACGCGGCAGCGAAACGACTCTCCACGATATAACTAAGAGTTTCCCTGAGTATGCAGCCAGCGATTCCGAGGCGAGTAGACGGATGCTCCGGAGAGACCTGCAAATCATTGAGGACGAGCTACGCATTGAGATTGAGTGGGACAATTCAAAGAGCATTTACACGGTAAAGCCCCCTGTATTCACTCGAGATGAACGAGCCTCGCTACTTCGCGCTATGGGGACTGTTCGCGTAGATGGAATAGCGGAGGATGCGGATGAGACTGAGATCGGGCACGCCAGAGATCAGAGTGCTGCACAAATAGCGGTGCGCCTACCTCTAATAGTTTCAGAGTTGAATGCACCGATTCGCGACAGGCAGATGGTTGAGTTTTGGTACAAAAAGGGCGAGCGTCGTAGGGTTGAGCCACACCGAATTGGGCGCGGTGGCGTTGCTTGGTACCTACTTGCTCGGGATAAAAAAGATGGCGCAATCAAGCATTTTCGTCTTGATCGAATTCTTGAAGTACCCGGCGCCCCGGCAATTGTTGCGGTAGGCGAATTGCAGGCATTTGAGGTCCCCGATAATCGCGACCTCGCTGGAGAGTTCGATGTCGATCCAAACGAATGGGGCAGAGACGCACCGCTCGAGGCAGAGGTCGCTATGAGCAGAGATCTAGCAACAATTTTCTGCAACACAGTTGTTGGTGCACGAATCTCTTCAGAGCAGGGGGAAAACGCAATCGTCTCTGTAACCGTTCGTCACTACGTAGCGTTTCTCAACCGCGTACTCTCCTTCGGCAGCCATGTGCGACTCGAGAATCCTCCAGAGTTAGTTGAGATGCTTATTAGTTCCCTCAAGCAGATGAGTGGAGCCAAGTAATGGCGCGCGACGCTGTCTCCAAGCAGGCAAGAGTGGTAATGACTTTGCTAGCAAGGGCAGAGGAGTCCGGCGATGTTGAGCTTCAAGCCGCTGCAGTCGAGTTTGATGTAAAACTCAATGCCCTAACCAAATGGGTAGAGGATTTTGTCTACCTTGAGCGTCGCCTCCTCACCGGGGAGTTGTTCTCTCCCCTTGTCACATTCATGATTGTTGACGGATTGCTGATTAGGCATGGAAACAATCGGTCAATTAGGGATTTAGTAACCAAAGCACCACCTATTGAGGTCGCAGTGGGGCTATTAATTGCTGCAACTCAATACATAACGATGTACGACGATCCGGATGAAGACGGACTCCATTATCCACTTATCAGTGCGATAAATATCCTTAGGAAAATTGTCGGGCAGGAGTATCCAGCTACAGCGAAGGCACCCGCGTTGCTCGCTGACGTTGAGGAGTCAATCGGGACCCGTGGCAAAAGTAGAGCCCAGATCATCCGCTATATGAAGGATGATTTTTCAGTATCAGAGCGCACGGTTGAGATACACCAGACGTACTCAATAGGTGGCTATTGGTATGCAAAGCTTCTCGACTGCGGCGACAAGGAAATTAAATCTTTTCGGATAGACAGGATCCTTAAGATCTCAGATGGAGGGCATTCTTTTGATACTGCGCCAACAGGCGAGATCCCAGATTCTTTCGACCTCTCGGAGCTCGCTAATCGCGTTACCGTTCTCACGGATGACGAGGCTTTGGATGCTCTCCCAAACGGGGTTGAGATCGACAAGCAGACTGCGCTCGGGGATGGTCGCGTCGAGGTTGAGTTGATCGTCTATGGAGAGAGTCGCCTTGACCATCTTTTACTTGCGATTGGCCCTAGTGCAGAGGTCGTCGGGTCGCCCGAAATGATCAAACGCCGAGCAGTTCATGCAGCCTCCTTGCTCTCGACTTATCTGACCTAAACAAGGGTTCCATTCCCCACTTTCCTCTGGACCATCCCCAAAAAGTCCCAGATTTAGGCAATTCCGGGCCCCCGGACGGGGTAAGCACAGGCGGCGGGGCGTAGCCTCCAAGGGACCCCAACCCTCAGCCGACCTTAGGAATTTAAGTGCGACCAGAGCACTTCGTCATAGATGGATCCAACCTCGCAAC
>CAMDSG010000075.1 GCA_945907055.1 Bifidobacterium breve
ACGCCCATGAATTCGCCGCTCGAATTAACAAGTGCTGTACCGATTGCGCTCGAGTCGGTAACAGATGTAGTGGGTTGCTTGGAGCCGCCCTCTAAAATTGGGAGCAGAACTGCATCACCTGTTCTCCCAAATTGCGTCTTCGCTACGACTCCCCCTTCACTAAATACTTGCGCGCGCACCTGAGTCGAGCGGGGTTGCCTTGTTGGCCGAGCAGCGATAACCAATGCCTCACCGGAGCGCCACCGCCGCGCCTCCTCCATGGAGAGTTGAGGCTCTGGGCATTGGTATCCAGTGAGGTAGGCGAGTCCCGATAATTCGTCGACTGAACTTACGGAGACTGCATGCTCAGTAGCAGTTTGAGCACCTTCCTGAAGAGATTCAAGCGCAACAGTTATTTGAACCCCAGTTATTTGAACTCCAGTTAATTGAAACCCATCTCGAGACACGGGGCCTGACGCAGTGACGATCCCTCCTTTGACGCATATTCCAGAGATTGTGGAGACCTCTGCACCTTGATGGAGATGGACCGCTGCTATTGAACTTGTTACTGAGGCGGTGACGCCTCCTAAGGCGCCCATAGGCGCGCCGGTTGTTCGCGCTAGAGCCTCTGTGCTCCTCCCTCCTTCTGAGCCCCCATCGGACTGCACCGATGTATATCTCCAGAGTGCGATACCTCCGAATGCGATGCTCAACGCTGCGCAACTAATCGCAGCTTGGCGGACCAATCTCCTGCGCCATTCTCGGATGCGCCCATCGTCGCCAGCGGAGGGCGAGCTCTGAGGGGTCTGACCAGCGCGATCTTTGGCGGCCACTGCATCGAAACGTGAGCCCAGCTCGGAGGGATGGATCCACCCTCTCGTAGGTTCAGATTCCCCGCCTACAGGCTCAGGATTCTCGCCGTTTGCCCCACCGGAGCTTGATTTTGGTGTCTTCCGAGGCATGACGCAAAAGTGTACCGAGGCTCCGCCCACGTGCGGTCGCGCCCCGACTCCCTACAATGTCGAGTGTGCAGCCCCCAACTAACCGAGATGAATGGCTCGCGATCTCCGGCGACCCCCTCCCAAGCGAGACTGCAACCACATGGGCAACTATGCCGGCTACCGGTGCAGTCGTGAGTTTTCTCGGGATAGCGCGAGATCACTCAATTGATCGTGATGGCGTAACTTCGCTCGAGTACGAGGCCTATGAGGATCAGGTTCTGAGAGTCTTCTCCGAATTAACTAACGAGGCGCGTATCCGTTGGGTGGAGATAAACCGCGTAGCAATTCTCCATCGAACCGGGGTTCTCGCTGTTGGGGATACGGCTGTGGTCGTAGTTGTCAGTTCACCGCACCGCGATGCAGCCTTCGAGGCAGGACGATTCTTAATAGACACGCTCAAAGTAACCGCGCCGATCTGGAAGCGCGAAGACTGGAGCGGTGGATCTGACTGGGGCCTAGACGCTGAAGCGATTCAGGGCAGTAATTTAAGAAGTCCTGATGCGACAAAGAGCGTTCAGGGCTTAGCCTCATGATCTATTTAGTCTTCATCGCCATTGCGATAATTGTTGGGGTAACAATTGTCGTGATCCGTCACCGTGGGCCTAGCGGTCTGCACCATGGCATCAACGACTTTGAGAAGCGCCGCGAGGCTCTCGCCCCTCGCCCTAAGACTTCGTTGTTCAGACACCACAAGGACAAGTGAGATGGCACGAGACCTAGCAATTGATCTTGGGACTGCCAACACGCTTGTTTACGCGCGCGGTCAGGGAATCATTCTCAACGAGCCAACAGTTATCGCACTTAACTCGCGCACCCAAGATGTGCTTGCGATGGGGCACGATGCGTGGCAGATGATTGGTCGAACCCCTGGGTACATAGTCGCTGTGAGACCTCTGCGGGGCGGTGCTATTACTGACTTCGACATTACTCAACGAATGATTCGCCTGTTGTTCCAGCGTGCAGGAGTCTCGCGTATTTACAGAGCGCGTGTTTTGATATGTGTTCCTTCAGCGATTACGCACGTCGAACAGCGCGCAGTTCTAGAGGCAGCGCGACGTGCTGGGGCCGCCGCGACATATCTAATTGAGCAGCCGATGGCAGCCGCCATAGGTGCAGGGCTCCAGATTCACGAGCCCCTTGGCAACATGGTTATTGACGTTGGTGGAGGAACCACTGAGGTTGCAGTAATTTCGCTAGGTGGAATTGTCGCTCTAGAAGCAGTGCGAGTTGGCTCGTTCGATATCGATGCTGCGATCCAAGCGTTTGTAAGACGCGAGTATGGAATTGCAATCGGCGAGCGCACCGCAGAAGAGATCAAGTTGGCGATTGGTTCGGCATTCCCAACCCCGAATGAGTTCCGCGCTGAAGTTCGCGGACGCGACCTTGCCTCTGGATTGCCAAAGACGATTGTGCTCACCCCCGAGGAGGTACGCGAGGCGATTGAGGAGCAGGTACGTGCTATCTGCGATGCGGTTATCTCCGCACTCGGGCAGACGCCGCCTGAATTGGCACAGGATTTAATCTTGAACGGCATCAATCTGGTCGGTGGGGGAGGAATGCTCCGAGGGCTCGATCTGCGTATTGCAAAGGAGACCTCTCTTCCAGTGCGCTTAGTTGAGGCTCCGCTTGAGTGCGTTGTGGAGGGAGCGGGGAGATGCCTAGAGTCGTTCGACCTTCTGAAGGACATGTTCATGGGGAATGCGCGAACCTGATTCGCTAAGAACTGCTAGCAGCCGAGTTGTTCGGCTTCATCCTCACCGGCATCTGCGCCGTCTCGCTGCCCTGCATCAATACCGAGAAGATCCTCTGCGGCTTGTCGGACCTGCCAGTCGCGGTCTGTGAGTGCATTCTCCAAGGCTGCATCAACCTCTGGACCCTCAAATGGAGAGAGCGCCAATACAGCTCGGCGCCTAACAGCAGGCTTATCGCTACACGCAGCAAGAATGGTCGCGAGCCCTACTCCGCGCGCGCCTAGGGCTGCAACGCATGCTTCTCGAACAAGTGCATCTTTATGGCTTAGTGCGAACTTCTCTAGCGTCGCATCGGCTAGCCCTGCGTCCTCCTTCGCATAATCGTCGCCGGTCATCTCGCCGAGTGCCCACGCGGCCGCCTCGGCGACTGTGACATCCGAATCGGCGACAAGCTCGATAACAAGCACTATCGGCAGATCACCAACTTTGGGCGCGAGTTCGGCTGCGCGCCTGCGCACGTTGGGGCTCTGATCAACCTGCGCATCCCGCCACGCTGCCTGAACCTCTGCCGGTTCAATGACTGCTCGCGCTGCCTCATTGCTCGAGAGGCGAACTATCGCTCCAAGCGCCCCGGCACGCACCCGATCATCAGGGTCACCCATTGCGCTGAGCAATACTGCTCGCTGCTCTGATGAGAGCGAGGCGGTGAATCCAAGGCGGGTCACCTCAAGGCGAGTCAACTTGAGACGGCGATCGACGATCGATGCGGTATCTCTTGAAATCGATTGGCCTTCCGCTTTGTCTGGGATTACGTCTCCTGAGCAGTTCGGTATCCGATACTCGCACTCCCTGCGCACCGAACCTTATTTGCCAGCCCAGCGCGTTGAATGGAGGGTCTTCATTCAAATAGGTCTTCATTCAAATAGGTATTCATTCATTATTCGGCCTTTTTAACATTCGCTGTGTTGCGACATGCTTGGCTTTAATTTTCGTGCGATGCTTTGGATCTTCATGGAGCCCCCAAGCGATATACCTACAGAGAGCGATGCCACCCCTGTAGCGGGGTCGATAAGCGCTCCAGAGATCGATGCTTCCTGGCCACCACCGCCGAATGAGGAGTATTCGCACCAGCCTAAGCGTCGCCGCAAGGCGCGGGGCATACTGGCTATTTGTGGCCTTTTGTTACTTCCGATCGCCCTATTGGTTCTGTTTCTTGGGACGGTTATCCGCCTCCCGTATGTCATCTTCTCTCCAGGAAGCGCAACCCCGGTTGCCCCGATTGTGGAGATTAAGGGTGCACGTACATTCCCGACTCGATCTGATCTGCTCTTCTTAACCGTCTCTGTCTCAAATCAACGCCCAAACATCTGGAGATATTTACAGGCGTCCCTCTCCTCAGCGGAGACCATTGTTGAGGAGGTCCAATACTTAGGCGGGAGCACCCCTAAGCAGGATCTAGCAGTTAACCAGATGTTGATGACTGAGTCTCAGGAGGATGCAAAGGCTGCAGCGCTTCGTTACCTCGGGTACGAGGTCCCGGTGACAGGCGGTGGCGCGGTTGTTGTAGCAGTTACACCTGGCAGCCCCTCCGAGGGAAGACTGCGCGTCGGAGACTTAATTACTGAGATCAACTCAAAACAGATTCAGCGCGCCGAACAGGTCGGCGAGACGGTTCAATCACTCCCCGCTGGGGCAGAGTTTATTTTTCAGGTAACTCGCAGGATTCGCCAAGGGAATTCAACTGCTGCCACAAGGGAGATCGAGATAAAGGTGGAGTCGCGCGTTGCGCGTTCCGGGGAGCTAAAAGGCAAGCCTTTTATCGGGATCGCTCCGGCTACGAAAGATCTCAAGTACGAGTTCCCAGTCGACATCTCAATAGATCCAGGTCCAGTTAGCGGTCCAAGCGCAGGCCTTTCATTTGCTTTGGCAATTCTCGACAAGATGACGCCAGGCTCCTTGCCCGGTAGGCGAGATGTCGCTGTAACCGGAACAATCTCGGCTGATGGTGTGGTTGGGGCTGTGGGTGGAGTTCGCCAGAAGAGTGCGGCGGCGTGCGAGGCAGGTGCGAGTTTGATGATTGTTCCCGCCGGCGAGGAGGGAGATGCGAGCGGGCTCAAGTGCGAAGGTATGCGCATCCTGGGGGTCAAGAGCCTCGAGGATGCATTAATGGTTCTCTCAAATAACGGAGGCGGGCGCATTCCGCCTCGAGCAATCTCAGACCCTGAAGGGTTTTAAATCAATCGAGCATCGATAGAGAGATGCCTATTCCAGAATTTATGCCCCAAATTTGTTGATGATCACTCGCATTGGGGTCCCAACACCCGTAACATTGGCAACTCTGGTCTCAGAAGAAACTTTCGGTAGCACGCATAAGGTGGAGGTGTCTAGTGGCAGGCGGTGATGTTCGCCGGCTCGCAGTGTCGAGCAGTCCAAAATTAACCCCCGATGAGATTGCGTCGCGCTCATTCGCTAAAGCCGTGCGTGGCGTCTCCGAGGCAGAGGTGCGTTCGTTCCTCAGCCGTGTAGCGGAAGAGGTTGCTGCGATCTCTGAGCGCGAGGATTCTCTCAGGTCTCGAATTGAGTCGTTAGAGGAGGAACTGCGCAGCCCTAAGGCCCCGACGGATCAAGAGCTTCTCACGGCGTTAGGAGAGGAGACAGCACGAGTGCTGCGCTCAGCTCAGAGCGCGGCAGAGGATATTCGGACACGCTCAGAGGAGCGAGCAGCCGCGATACTCAAAGACGCCGAGGAGCAGTCAAAGACGATGCGCGATGCAGCTGAAGAGGCTGCAACTACTCAAGTAAATTCAGCTAACGAGATCTCGAGTGGGCTAATAGCAGCGGCCGAAGAGAGATCTGCTGAGATTCAATCTGGCGCAGCCTCTGCGGCCACTGCAAATCTTGAGACAGCTGAGCGCGATGCAGCAGAGGTACGCGAGCGTGCACGCATTGAGAGCGAGAGCGAGATTGAGCAAGCGCGCCAGACTGGGCGAGAGATGCTCGCAGAGGCAAAGGCTGTGCGCGAACGCGTGCTAGCCGACCTTGCACGGCGCCGTGAACTTCTAACGTCACAGATCGAGGAGTTGCGCATTGGGCGCGATCGATTACTTGGGGCGTATCGCGTCGTGAAGCAGACTCTCTCGGACGCCACATCAGCACTAGGACAGGTTGACTCGCGCGGGGCAAGCGACTTAGCTACGTCCGCCCCGTTTGTGGAGCTCGGTATCGACGGCGACCCAGAAGAGGATTTGACCCAAGTAAGTGGCGCTGCCCCCGAGACCCCTTCTTTAGAAGCCTCTAATGCCACTGCCCTTGATTTAGAAGCCCCTAACTTAGAAGCCCCTAATTCGAATCGTGTAGTAATCAGTACTGCTCCAACCTCGAGTGCGCAGAGTGAACCTGAGTCGCCACGTAGCGATTCTCCAAACTCTCCAGCCTCGGGGGGCAGACTTCGCAGACGCGTGCGTGAGAGCCTCGGCATAACAGAGGACTCCCAGTCTGTAGCGGGCCGGCGCACTACGGAGGTGGTTACTGAGACGCTCAGTAAGTCCGTGACCGAGTCCGTGACCGTTGTCGTGACAGATGACGGACTCCAAGAAGTCACTACTCAAGAAGTCGTAATTCGTGATGAAGTAACTCTCACAGAGATCGAGAGTTCAGCGAATACTCTGCCTAGGGATTCGAATGTGGGTTCGACTGAGGACTCGACTGAGGCTGCGGATGCGCCAGAGGTCGACTCTATATTTGCGAGGCTTCGTGCCGATGGAGCAGGGTCTGCTTCGGTTAGCGAGAAAGAGGAGCCAATTGCTCTCAAAGTCGCCCCAGACTCTGGTGGCATCAACTCTGCCCCTGAGACTGAACTCGTCGATAGCGCCGATGACGAGCGCAGTATGTGTGAAGCAGTGCTGGTTCCGCTAAGGCGAGATGCGATCAAGCGCGCCAAGCGGGCTCTGCAGGATGATCAAAATGCATTACTCGAGCGTCTCCGAACGCAGAAAGGCCGAATCGATTTAGCGGCAATCCTTGGCGATGGAGCGGAGCAGACCGCCACCTGGGTAGCGCTTCTCTCAGAGCCCCTTGGCAAGGCATTTATTGCTGCGCATACAGGGCTCACCACTGAGCCCGCTCCAAAGGTCCCCGAGGAACTCACATCAGGGCCGGTGGAGGAGATAGTTGGTGGGCTCAGGTCGCGTCTCAGTGCAGTGATTGCTGCGAATGACTCGCCTGACTCGGATGACTCGATATCGCGGGCGGTTGGTTCGTGCTTCCGTGATGCGAGAGGTCAGGGGTTGGAGGCTGCTCTCGGGGATGCTCTCAGCGCTGCGTGGTCTAGGGGCGTTTACGAAGCGGTAGCAACTGGAACTCTGCTCAGGTGGGTGCCGATTGAGGCGGGGAGATGCTCTGACTGCGACGACAATGCTCTAGAGCCCACGCCTAGAGGGCAAAATTTTCCAACGGGGCAGGCCTACCCCCCAGCTCACCCTGGGTGCCGGTGCTTAATAACGCCTGATGCAAGCCTCGGTTGATTCGCCAAACCAACCCCTGATCCATGCTCCTTATCCGGAGAACCATCTAGAGCAAATAATGCAACGCCTCTTCATCAACTCCCCTCCAACATAGAGACGAGCAGTCGATCTCTTTATTGGGGGATGTGACCAAGGGCTCGCAATAATCTTGTCATCGCCCCGAGGGGCGCGAGCGCGGTGCGCCCTCTAGGCTGCAACTTGTGCGCCCAGTCTCAACAGGTCCCCGTCCCCCTCGTTCGCGACGCGGAAGGACCCTTGCAATAGTTGCAGCCGTCCTCTTAGTTGTGCTCTTCATAAGTTTCCGAGGCATAGCGGTCTTCTACACGGATTACCTCTGGTTTAGGTCGGTTAATTTCTCGGGTACATGGAGAGCCCTGCTATCAGCCAAGGTCGGCCTAGCGGCTGTATTCACCCTTGTTTTCTTTGTCTTGATGATCACGAGCCTCTCGATTGCTGACCGCTTAGCTCCGAAGGTAAAACAATTAAAGCCTAGTGATGACCTCGCTGCGCGCTATCAAGACGTTGCGGTGCGTTATGGGGGACGGATCAGGCTCCTCGTTTCAGCGTTCCTAGCATTTGTAATTGGAACCAGCGTTAGCAGCGAATGGAGGCAGTGGGTGCTCTTCACCCATCGAGTCGAGTTCGGGAGGAAAGATCCTCAGTTTGGTAAAGACATTGGATTCTTTGTCTTTCAACTTCCATTTATCAACTTCTTTTTTAACTGGCTTTTTGTAGCGCT
>CAMDSG010000076.1 GCA_945907055.1 Bifidobacterium breve
CGAACTTGAGCGATAAAGGCACTTCGCTGCGATAGTTCCTCAGATGCGCCTGGAACGATCCCCATGGTCGAGTGCCACTGACTCTTGTGCTCAAGTAACGCATCTACTTTTACCCCGAGATGCTCCTCAGCCGGCTCCCAGTGATTCGGCGTATCTGCCTCAAAGAGTAGGAGCGCATCTGGGCGATGGTGCAGGCCCGAGTCTGGGAAGAAGTGGGGGTCACGCGCGCAAACGAGTCCATCAACCGTGAGCCAACCCGCGTGTCGATGATCTGGATGGAGCCGATAACGCCTCCACGGATCATGCCCAAGAAGCACCTGAGGCCGAGTTGAGCGAATCACTCTGCAGACTGCTTCACGCTCTGGCATTCCACTCTGGAGTTCGCCATCTGGGTATCCAAGGAGTGTCAGGGATTTAGCGCCTAGTCGGTCTGCGGCTGCTTTGGCCTCTCGTTCTCTTGTTGCTACGAGGGCTTCAAGGTTTGCCGCTCCGTCCCAGGATCCTTTTGAGCCATCGGTGAGTACCAGGAGATGAACGTCGCATCCGTTCTCAGCCCATCGGGCAAGGGTGGCGCCTGCGCCAAACTCGATGTCGTCTGGATGAGATCCAATAGCGAGTGCGCTGCTTGGAGTATCGAGTTGCTTCATAGAGCCTGCTCCGATTTTTCTTGATCACTTGGGGAAGTACCAAGAGAGACCAATGCTGAGAGATCTTCGGGCAGGTCAATGTCGTATGAGAGTTCAGGAATGCTTAGTACCTTGATCTGGAGTCCAGATTTGCGCGCCTCCTCCAGATGTAGTTCGAATGACCCCGGTCCATAGGCGAAATTAAATTCAGCATCCACTGGAATGCTTATGACAGGTGTGCCGTCATTTCGATGGCACGCAACTATTGCGCAGAGGCTGGAATGTTCATCGTGAGCAGTGAATCTTGCTAACTGTTCAAATGCATCTTTGGTAGCGCCTGGTAGGTCAGCATGGGCAATGATCACTCGCTCTAGTCCTTGAGATATGCACCACTCGCGTCCGGCCTCCGCTGATGCATTTAGTGACCCTGGGTCAACTATCCAAGAGATGTCTTGACTCTCGCACCATGCAATGACCTCTGGCGCGCTCGTAACTACCACAGATGCAAAATTTGATACAGCCTCGACGACTCGTCCTGCGAGGTCACGCCCTAAATCGGCCCGCTGCTTGGGGCTGAGTACAGAGGAGAGTCGAGCCATTCCATCCGTAAATGCGCGAATAGGGATGACGATTCCTGTTGGGGTTGAAGGCAATAAGTCTGCGTCGGGCGTCGCGGGGTGCATGGGTTTCCGTATGCTACAGATTGTGGAGATTGCTTACCCCGTTGTGCTCGCTGGAGTGCGCCCCGTGCTCAGATTTGGATTGCGCTGGAGCATCGAGGGGCTTGAGCAGATCCCGCAGTCGGGAGGGGTGATTCTGGCCTCCAACCACATCTCATATCTGGATCCGCTTCTCCTCGCAGTGGTCGCGGACAAACAAAAGCGACGGGTTCGCTACCTAGCCAAAGAAGAGCTATTCGCCAAACCTGTGCTCGGTACGTTCCTCCGCTCTGCCGGACAGATTCCTGTAGCACGCGGGTCGAGTGATGCTGCCGGTGCACTAGATGGAGCAGTTAAGGCGGTCGAATCTGGGGAGTGTGTTGTTGTATTCCCTGAGGGAACAATCTCGCTTGATCTAGAGCCCATGCAGGGTCGCACCGGTACTGCGCGGCTAGCAGCAGCATCTGGTGTTGATGTGGTTCCGGTCGGGGTATGGGGTGACCATCGGATTCTCTTCAAGGGTCGACCCGCCCGCTGGCGCGCTGGAATAGCAGTAAGTGTTGTTATAGGAAACCCGTTAAATATTGCTCCAGATGAAGATGTTCATGCTGCGACTGATCGCGTAATGAGTGCAATATGCGAATGTGTTTCCCGCGCTCGCGCCATCTACCCGCAGCACGCTACCGAGGGTGACGAGTGGTGGGAGCGTTCGCCAGACTCTGCGATATTGCGCCCAAGCGGAGGGGGAGCATGAAGGTTGCAGTAATTGGTGCGGGCTCCTGGGGGACAGCAGTAGCAGCTCTTGCTGCACAGAATGTAGAGACAACACTCTGGGCGCGTAGCGAAGAGCTCAGCGCAGCGATGACTCGAGACTCTCGGAATAATTCCTACTTGCCCGGGATTGATCTCCCAGAGATGACTTATACCTCTGACCTCGAAGAGGCTTGCAATGCTGCAGATATTGTTGCAATCGGCGTTCCTTCGCATGGATTTAGGGCGGTACTTGAGTCCGCCGCCAGGTCAATTGATAGTGGGGCCACAGTCATCAGTCTCGTTAAGGGTGTGGAGCAGGGGACGCTGCTGCGGATGACACAGGTTGTGCATGAAGTGCTATCTACCACCGACCACAGTCATGATCACAGGCACGACCACAGGCATGACCACAGGCATGACCGCAGTCATGACCTGACTGCGATTGGAGTATTGACCGGCCCGAACTTGGCACGCGAGGTTGCAGAGGGTCAGCCGGCGGCCTCTGTTGTGGCGATTCCTGATGGCGGGCGAGCGGAGCAAGTGCAGGCTGCATTTATGAGCCCGACATTTAGGGTCTACACAAATCCAGATGTCGTGGGGTGCGAGATTGCGGGTGCTCTAAAGAATGTGATGGCCATAGCCGCTGGAGTTGCACATGGGCTCGGGTATGGAGACAACACAATCGCCGCGCTGATTACACGAGGCCTCGCGGAGTTGGCGCGCCTTGGGATTGCGCTAGGTGGGAGTCCACTTACCTTCTCGGGGCTTGCAGGTATGGGTGATCTTGTGGCGACATGCATTAGCGACAAGAGCCGTAATCGCACGGTGGGGGTTGAGCTGGGTCGCGGCCGTAGCCTTGAGGATGTGGTCAACGAGATGAATATGGTTGCTGAGGGAGTCAAGACAACGCGCGCTGTGCTTGATCTCGCCGCTCTTCACTCTCTTGAGATGCCCATCGCGGAGCAGGTTGGTGCCGTTCTGTATGACGGTAGGCGCCCAGACGAGATAGTGCCCACACTGATGATGCGCGGAGCTACCTCCGAGATGCATGGTCTTGCGTGAGTAAGAAGACTAGTAAGTCCGAGAATATTGACGAATCCCGCCGAACCCTTGTAGGTACTGTTGGCTCCTCCGCCCGAGCTGAGGTAGATAAACGCGGAGCGATATCTCCAATTGATAATGCGTGGAGCCTTGGTTGGTGGATCGGTGGCGACGACCGCTGGCACGTACCCGCCCGCGAATCCTCTGTCCGCCAGATTGCGGTTGAGTCAGCGCCGGTTCTCGAGACATTGGTGCATGTCCCCAATGGCAACATCATTCAGCGCGTCTATGGAGTCTCTGGCCCTGCTGGATTGATCGTGGTCGATATTCAGAACCGTTCGCCAGGCGCTGCAGTAGTTGCTTTCACCATAAACGGGAGTGCTGCACGGCCGGTGCGTTCAGTCTCTCTTGATGGAGACACTTTCGTGATTAACGGGACCCCCGCATTGGTCCTGCCGTTTGCCCCATCCCGCTGGTTTGTCTCGAAGGCGGGGGAGCAGCCAGCGATAGATGCGGTAGTAGAGGGGCTTGCTAGGACCGGGCCATTTCCGAGTAGTGAAGACTCCAAGGGTCTAGAGGTAGTAATCATGTATCCCCTCGCTCATACAGCGAGGATGCGTATTGCTCTCGCACTTGGCGACGAATGGCCTGACGGAGTCGCTCTAGCTGAGTTGCCCAGCGCAGACGACGCTGCTCGAGGTTGGCTTGCGTTACTCGACCGCGCGACGCGTGTTGTGCTCCCGGACCAACGCCTAATGGATCGTGTGATGCTCTCGCGTTCTCAAGTTCTATTGAATGCAGACGGCGGCCCTGTTGAGGTAGCTGCACTTGAGGACTGGGGTTTCGATTCTGAGGCTGAGTACGCGTGGCACGGATTAAAACTTAGGGATAGACGCAAGGCTCGCCGACGACCTGCAAGTACAGGGGCTGCTGCAAACCTCGAGACTCGGGATGGAGCGCTCTTGGTTGTGCCGTCATGGCCGAGTGCGCCTTCAGAGTTCTTGGTTGCACTACGCCAAGGTCTTGTATGCGACACCGATGACGGAGTAGCGCTATTGAGCGTCTTCCCCTCTGAGTGGTATGGGCAACCCGTTGAGGTACACGCAGCGCCGACCCGTCACGGCCTCGTCTCATTTGCGCTGCGTTGGCACGGCTCGCGACCTGCCCTGCTTTGGGAGGTCACCGATGCGGCGGAGGGATTGGTTGTCACCGCACCTGGTCTTGATTCGCAGTGGTCGAGTAGAGAATTAAGCGGCGATGCTCTGCTAGCGGAGCCGGTTAATCCGCCAATCGCAGAGTAACGATCTCGTTCGGCCGGAGTGCGAGTGTGCCGGTAAATGGAGCAAGCGCCTCACCGATTAGATCTATGACCTCGCCGCTTGCCGGCCTCTCCCTTACGGATACCTCTAGTAGGGCCTGGGTTTTGAGTTGGTTAAAGGCTCGAAGTATTAAGGCTCCATCCTCTCGTCTAAGGGTTGATACGACTGCACCTGTAACTTGCAGAGCGCTTCCTATTGACTCGCGGTCTGCTGATTCCGAACCAGTTGCACTTGTGGTCTCGAGAGGAATTAAGAACCTGTCCGCAACGCCATTCAAATCTGCGTCGACCCAATCTCCAGAGTGCACAACGATGCAGTACTGCATTTGAAGGCGTCTCTGTAGTTGAGCCCCCTCGACCGGTAACAGCGGGCCTGCTGGATTTGGCCGGAGTTTCATCTCTGAACGAGATAAGTAACCAACCGATCGAAGCAGTGTTAGTGCCAACTCGGTACCTTCGTTTACAACCTCGTACTCAAGTAGTCCATCGTGTACAAGCCCGAGGCCTTGCGCGCCGTCTGAGCAATCAACGAATCTGCGAGAGACCCATGTTGGGAGCGCATACTCATGTGGTCCACCCTCAGTCTCGAGGCCGCGCTCAACGACTGCAAATGCACAGTCCGCGCTCGATCCGCTTACTTGTTTAGGCAAAGGGAAGTGGGCCCGTACTCTGTGGTCTCTCGCGCGGTTGTCGATGCCATGAGTTACTCGTAAGAATCTCTCACCAACGCGTAGTTCGAGGGTTGTAATTACCGTGTGCTGCGCGAGAGAAGTAGAGCGCTCGCTGCAAGATCGCTCATCACCAATTGCATGCGTGGGCCATAGGTAATCAGCCTCGATGATGCAGCGTGCGAAGACTGGACCCGTCTCAACAACGCTCACACGAACCGCTATCGGGGAATCAATGACCTGATCAATTCCAGGAGGGGAGTAGTTATACGTGTCCCCTCCGTCGCCGCCTTCAACTATGCGCCCAAGCCCAGAGACAACGATGCTCTCTGCACCGGCTGGGGCAACAGTAGTAATTGAGTATGTCGCATCGCTCGGATCAACAGATACTGTGAGAAATTCATTACATATAGATGGGTAGGTAGATGTTTCTGAGCCTGCGAGCGTGGTGCTCGGGCCAGCGCCCTCGACTGCCTCAAATGTCCGCCACCCAAAACCTGGAATATCCACAGCGTTGAATGCCACTACTTGGGCCGGGGCTCGAAGCACACGTAGGTGAAAGGTCTCGTGCGTTCTCGAGAGAGCAAAGACTTGATCGCGCAGATCCTCGAGATCAACTCCCTTACCCATCGCTGACGCTGCAAATGCGCGTACGTCCACACTGTCATCATCGAGAATCTCAATCTCAAAACGCTCGATCAAAGTGCCGGCGAACTCCGGTCCGCGGACCATCTCAAGCGAGTTAGGAATCTGTTCAGATGTAACAGTTGTACTGAATACTTCGCCACCGAGAACGTGCAGTTGCTGGGTTGGGCAGCTCTGCTCTCCGTCGATGCTTTGGAGGTGCATCGGGGTGTCGCCGACGATTAGACAGATAACCACACCGTCGCTCTCGGTTGCGGTGGCATTTGCAACAATTATCGAACCGCTGGAGGCTGATACGCGATTCGCAAGCGAGTCGAGCGCCTCCCTGGTTAGGCCTTCTCCGATGTGGAGTGCCTCTCGGTAGCGGACCATGACAGCATCAACGACATCGTCAGCGCTGCAAGCACAAGACGAGTCGTGCGCGCTATTGAGTATCAGCTGGCGCCAGGCAATATCCATCTCGGCGGCTGCATAATCTGCATTCGACAGGTGGAGAGCCTGAAGTGGTTCGGCACGGCGTTCGATAATTCGCTCTGCAGCGGCACATGCTTGGTGGATGTCGACTCGATTTGATGCAACCCCCATTAGCACATTCGCACGTGCTCCGGATCGCATCTCCCCTCGCCATCTGGGCAGGTTCTCGCTCGTCTGCTCTGCGAGATACGCGGCTAGGGAATTAACCTCGAACATGTACTCACTCTGCTCAGCGTTTGCTGCGGCCACCACAGCGCCTAGCCAAGGCTGTGGTACCTGGTGATCGGTTCCATTCATGAAGAGAATGCCGCCGCCGGGGTAACGAGCATCACCGAGTTCGTTTGCGTAGTTGTGTGCTCGTTGCACAAGAGTTGCTGGATTAGATGGCAGGTCGCGCCCGTTTGAGTAGGAGCCAACTAAGAACTCGGCACGAACGCGCGATCCATCTAGCGCCTCCCACCAGAAAGCAGTCTTCTGAATAGCGCTTGGTACACCTCTCCAGACAACTGCTTGATCCAAGCCGGCGAGTCTAAGAATCTGTGGCATCTGAGCGACATGGCCAAACATATCTGGGAGGTAACCAACGTTCATGGCGCCGCCAAAATCTTTAGCGCGCGCAATGCCCATTTGTAGGTTGCGAATGATCGTCTCGCCGGAGACCATGTACTCATCCATCAGAATCGCCCACGGCCCGATCCCTAAACGTCCACTCTTGCCTAGTCGGGTGAGAATCTCGGATGCCTCGGGGCGAACCTCTAAGTAGTCGTCAATTACAGCGGTCTGCCCGTCTAGTAAGAAGTGCTCATAACTGGGGTCTGCCTCGAGGCGCGGAAGGAACTCATCTAATAGCCGAACAAGGCGATGGCGAAAATCCTGAAACGGCGCATACCACTCGCGATCCCAATGGGTATGGGGGAGAATCGTTACCTTGATCGGTGAGTCGTTGGCGCTTCGACTACGTGACGTATCTGACATGTTCGTGAGAATAGAGCAAAGTAGAGGCCCTTCCTGCTACTTGCTTCATAACTGACCCATCCTCACCTACGACTTGGCAGCTACCCCGTGCGCTTTAGATCGGGTGGTGCTCGCCAATCCCACCTGGCCTCACGGGCAGATTCGCCCTCAGCGGTCTCCGCTTCAATTCTCTTGAGCCGATAACCATCATGTGTTTTTTGCAGATGATGTCGCTTGCAGAGCCTTACGAGGTTATCCAAGCTGGCGGCGCCGCCCTCAGCAAAGGGTTTGATGTGATCGATCTCTAGACCAAGCGTTACATCGCATGTTGGTACCTGGCAGACACGATCGCGCTCCTCAACAGCGGTGCGCAATGGTGCGGGGATGTGTCGCCCCATATGCGCAACCGTCTTGATATCTACTCCATCTATTACCAAGAGTTTTAAGAATGCCTCGCCCAAATACGCTGTCGCGGTAGCGACCGGTATCGGGCCAACACCAGCGATCTCACAGACCTCACCATTCTCAGTATGCCCACGTTTAAGTGCATTGATATCGACTCGAATATGCATGACTGCATTAGGGCGAGTCGCTTTCCCGCCACTCTCGCTCGCCTGCTTGCTGGTCGCCTTCTCGCATAGTGCCATTAGAGCATCGGCGGCGTAGGCCTCCGGTCTTTCATGCGCGCCACTCTGACGAGCTGCTTTAAAGATCTCGTCCTGTATTGGTTTGAGTGCTGCCATTACTAGCGCACCATTAGCAACAGTCATACGCCCTCTTACGTTGAATGAGCC
>CAMDSG010000077.1 GCA_945907055.1 Bifidobacterium breve
TTTCTCCTTGGCTGGACGACCCCCGATCTCTCCCGCGTAGGCTGTGCTGGCTGTGAAGTTCCCGAGCAATCTCCCAACTCCCTCAGATATTCCTGCGGTTAACTCCCTCGACGACGCAGTTGACGCGTGGTGCCGCGACCATCGCCACCCAGTAGCGGATAAGTTTTTCTACGGCGTCTCAAGTGCGGCAGACCACTCTCTCCTCTGGAACGTCCTCGTCGCCGCGCGTGGAGTTCGCAGAGGAGAGCCCTCAATGATTCTGCGCGGCGCTGCAGTATTCGGTATTGAGTCTGCGCTCACAAACGGCGCACTCAAATCACTCTTCAATCGTGAGCGACCCGAGGTTGAGTCCGATGAAGCATTGCCGATGGGTATGAGGCGTCCGGTTACATCGTCATTTCCTTCTGGCCACGCCACAGCAGCATTTACTGCAGCGGCTCTCCTCTCTAAAGACTCTAAGCACCCTGCACTCTGGTACGGCATGGCTGCAGTAGTTGCTGGGAGCCGTGTCTATACCCGCATGCACCACGCCTCTGATGTATTGGCTGGCGCAGCACTAGGTGCGGTCTTCGGGGCTGTTGCAATAAGGGTCCTGCCTCTCTCCCGTAAACGCCGCTGAACGAGTACCACCAGAGAAATAACTAGAGACACCTAAATAGATCACTAGGAGCCAAGAATGACCCGTAAATTGTCCGTTGCATTTGATTACAGATGTCCATTTGCCTATAACGCTCACGCAGCAATCGTCGCGGCACTACGCGACGGCGTCGAGATGGATGTGACCTTCGCTCCATTCTCGTTAGATCAAAACCATGTTGAAGAAGGCGATGTCGATATCTGGGATCGCGCGGCGACCGAACGCGGCACAGGGACCATGGCACTGCTCTTCGGGATCGCAGTGCGCGATAACTTCCCAGATCAGTTCCTAGATTTTCATATGGAGGCCTTCGCTGCACGCCACGTACATTCTCTAGCGATTCGCGATGAGGCTGTGATGCGCAACGTATGCACTTTGGTGGGTCTAGATCCAGAGCGTGTCGCCGAGTTAGCGCTCGGGGATGCGACGCTGGCCACCCTGAAGACGGAGCACACCGCACTCGTCGCCGATTACGAGGTATTTGGCGTCCCGACCTTTATCGCTAATGGGACCGCTACCTTCATCAGGTTCATGGATCGCGGAAACGTCGCCGACTTACTCAAGGCGTTGGACCTCCTTGAGTGGAGCAACCTCAACGAGTTCAAGAGAACGAAGATAGACCGCTAATCCCTATTTATCCCCCAGATCCGCATTTAATTGACTTAGGTCCTTGCAACTCGGTGCCCCAGCAGGCAATCTTGCGGAGTGGGACGGATGACGGCGACAGAAGCAATCATGTGGGCGGTTGAGAGAGACCCAGCCCTTAGGTCCGACTTCTGCAACCTCACCATCTTGGAGAGCGCCCCTGATATGGAGCGACTGCGATTAAAGATGCAGAGAGCAATCACGCTCATTCCCCACCTAGGCGAGCGCGTTGTCCCATCCCCACTCCGCATTGCGCCTCCGGTCTGGAGCGCGGACTCGGGCATTGATCTCGATTATCACCTGCGTAGCGTCACACTTGATCAACCGTCAAGTATGCGTTCTCTTCTTGATCTTGCCACTGCACTCTGCGAGGAGCCCTTCGATATATCTCGACCGTTATGGGAGTTCACCGTCATCAAGGGCTTGCCCGACGGGCGCTGCGCATTACTGCAGAAAGTGCACCACACGATTACAGACGGAGTCGGCGGCCTTCGCCTCTCTCTCAGCATCGTGGATCGCGACCCTCATCCTGAGAGCGACCATGAGGTGCAAGTAATCGCAGAGGCTGCCGCAGCGCGCCAACGCGATCAGCGACAACTTGATCCAGTTAACCGAACCAACGCTTTCGAGACTGCGGTTAGTGCACTCGCTTATCGAACCCGCAGAAATACCCAAATAGCAAGAACGGCAATCGAAGGGAGCATCTCGCTTGCACTCCACCCACAGCGCGTCCCCAAAGCAATAAGTGGTTCAATCAAGATGCTTTCATCGCTGCGTAGACAGGTCTTCGTCACAGACTCCGCACACTCTGACCTTCTCAGTCCACGCTCCCTCGAGCGCCGCTTTGATCTATTTACATTCTCGCTTGAAGATGCAGCTGCGACCGCTCACGCATTAGACGGCCATGTAAACGATGTATTCGTCACCGGAGTCTCCGGAGCACTGGGCAGGTACCACGAGGCCATGGGTCAGCCTGTCTCAGAACTACGCATGGCGATGCCGGTAAGCACACGAGGACAGAACGACACATCTGCAAATCACTTTGTACCGACACGCGTGCTCGTCCCAACCGGTCCGAAGGATCCAACACAGAGGTTTGTCGCTACTCGCGAGAGCCTCAGGCACCTTCGCGGGGAACGCGCTCTAGAGGCTGCAGAGTCGCTCGCAGATGTAATTGCAAGCCTCCCGACTTCTCTGCTTGTAGCGGCTACCCACACACAGACGCGCACAATTGATTTTGCAACCTCTAATCTCCGAGGGAGCGCTATCGACCTCTGGATATCTGGTGCGCGCATTGAGGCGAACTTCCCGATCGGGCCGCGCGGCGGATGCGCAGTCAACTTCACTGCGCTCTCCTACTGCGGAGTCATGCACGTTGGGGTCAACTCAGACCCCGCCTCAGTAACAGACCCAGAGGCGCTAATGGAGTGCTTAAAAGAGTCCTTTACCGACCTGCTAGCAATAGGTCGAGGCGAGTAATTCCGCAGGTAGCGACACCCGCTCTGACGGCCCTCGCCTAACGGCGTTTACGAATCGGACTCTGCGCCTTTACTGCCATAAAAAACTCCTCACGCCCTGGATCCCGCCATGTGCGGTGGACACACGGGGACTCAACATCAATCACATAAATGTGCAGAGTAGAGGCGTCATCAGCAAAGGCAATTATCTCTGAGACACGTGGATGCTCGACGAAACTGCTCAAGAGTTCAGAGAGTGCCCCACTAGCGATTACTCGGCTTCGGCACTCCGTACACGATGAGGTAGTCGCCGCCTCGAGCCCCTCTGCGAGTTGAAAAAGGCTAAGCGCATCACCGTGATTAATCTCGAGTCGCCGCCCATCGTTGTCAATGATGCAGAGCGCCGGGGTGGTCACATCCCTAACCCTAACGAAGCTACCCTCCATTCTCGCTATGAACTCGGGAGATTTAAGGGGCAGAGCGACAAAATTGCTTAATTACCTGCGTGATTCAAGATGCAGATCAAGAGTACCGTTTGGGAATGAGCAGCAGTCGAGGCATATCCGAGAGCACCGAGCGACCCTCAAGGCGGTTCCCTACCCCAGGTTACGGAGCCCTCTTCGTAATTATTGTGCTCTGCGTTACCGCCCTTCTCTCTTCGTGTTACGGAGCAGATAAAAATCCAAGACTGAGCATCAGCGCGCCCATCTCGGGCAAGGCGAGCAGCGAATCACTTCTTTATCCGGCAAGAGAGACTCGCTGGACCTCAGACTCCGCACTCCCTGCACTCGGTTCGCCTGGCGAGGTTTATCAAGTAGTTCCTTTCGAATCAGGGAAGGATTCTGCAACCAACGCACTGAAGAGTTTTGCTGAGCATTTTGGTAGTGCTGGAGCATTGAAGAAAATAGATTGCTCATCATCCATAGAAGTTTCTCACGCTCCACTAACCGATGGAGATACCCTCAACGGATTGGCAACCCTCTCTTGTCAAGGTGACGGTAGCGAATATGCCCTGACTACGCTCTCTTATTACCTCAATCAAGATTACCGCAATCAAGCGCCTCAATCTTCGCCAGGTTCGTCAACTTCTTCAGGATCATCCTCAAGTTCGCAAGTTCCCGAGAGTAGTAATCCCAATGACCCGTCGACCCTACCCCCTGTCACCACAAATACAGTCGCTCCAGACTTGATTGATAGCACTCCTCAAGATATTCCTCGTGGTGATGCACTAATAAAAATTGCGCGCGATGTGCTTCGCTCCACGGGTATTGATTCTTCTGATTGGCTCTCGTCTGTCAACGATGCAAGCATGATGTCAACCAGCGTTTCGTGCGAGCAATCCGCTATCTGCGAGCCACAGGGATCGACTCTGTACTCGCGCCAAGTTGTATTGACCCCGCTAGTTAATTCACTACCAGTCCACGATCTTGATTGGTATGTGGAGATAGGCGATCAAGGTCTTGTGCTTAGCGCCTACGGAGCATGGGTCAAGGCCGAGAAACTTGGCGAGTACTCAAGACGCGGTACCGAGCGAGCATTTACGGCATTACAAGCAGGAGAAGCAGGTTTAGGTTTTGGTGTGATGCCGATGGAGGCCTTGGCGAGTGCAAGCGGTGATGAAACTTCAGCCAACACCGACGTGCCTGAGATGCCTATTCAGGACGGCTTAGTTATGGAACCAAGAGTTGTAACGATTGATCGCGTTGAGTCCGGTTACTCACTTCAATTTGGTGCGATTAATGGTGAGGCCGCTTCGCTACTTGTGCCTACCTACACATTCTTTGGTGTTGATGCCGATGGCATAGATGCAGAGGTCACCCTTAACGCACTCGACCCATCACTCTTCGCCCCGCTTGAACCCAAACCCGGTGACGACTCCAACCCCCCAACGGAGCCAAAGCCGATCCTGCCTATTGAGCCTCAGCCAGCACCTCTAGAGACTGAGCCTGCGCCGATACCTAATCAAGTCCCACCCCAGAAATAATCCTCGCTTTGGGTAACCTGCCCAAGTATGCGATGTGTGATCTCTCTAGGCGATGGAACTATCTCAATCGGCGAGCGCCCCTCGCCGCGTCCGGGCCCTGGTGAAGTCAGGGTTCGCGTCCACGCCGCTGGACTCAACCGCGCCGACCTACTACAGCGCGCAGGCTTCTACCCCGCTCCTCCGGGAGTGCCTGCAGATATTCCAGGCCTTGAGTTTGCAGGCGAGGTAGTCGAGTTAGGTGAGGGCGTTGTAAGCCCTGCAATTGGCGAGCGAGTCTTTGGGATTACAGCAGGCGGTGCGCAGGCAGAGGAGATAGTGGTTGCTAGTACTCACTGCGCAGTCGTCCCCGAGTCTCTTGACCTCGTATCTGCCGGTGGAGTGCCAGAGGTTTTCCTAACAGCCCACGATGCCCTTCGGACACAGGCACAACTCTTATCGGGAGAGCGCGTACTCGTACACGCTGTTGGCTCCGGTGTTGGTACCGCGGTGGTGCAGTTGGCGAGAGCATGGGGATGCGCAACGACCGGAACAGCCCGCACCCCTGAGAAACTTGCACGCGCTCAAGCACTCGGTCTCGATAACGCGATACTTGCACCGCGCGAGATTGAACCACTTGCCTTCTCAGCCCAGATCACGGAGGCCGCCGGAGGTCCAATCGATGTAACTGCCGATTTAGTCGGCGGCGCATACGTAACCGCCGATATTTTATGTGCAGCACAACTCGGGCGTGTTGTCCTCATTGGAACGCTCGCTGGCGGAAGAGCCGACTTACCAATTCTGCCTGTCATGAGTAAACGTCTCACTATCTTCGGGACCGTGCTGCGCCCAAGAAGCCGCGACGAAAAGAGTGCTGCAACGGCAGCCTTCGTAGCCGAGGTTCTCCCTTTGCTCGCCTCTGGAGCGGTAGCCCCAGTAATAGAGACCGTGCTCCCGCTCGCCGATGCCGAGAAGGCCTACGAACTCCTCTCCTCGGATGCCACCTTCGGAAAGGTAATCCTCGACTGCCGCTGACGCTCAACGACAGGCGCGAGTACCATCGCACCCGCAGCACAACACCCGCAGCACAACACCTGCAGCACAACACCCGCACCCAAAGCCCGCATACTTATTACCGAATACCTATTAACACCCCCACTCAACACCCCCACCCCATAACTAGGAGAGACCATGGCCAACCTTGCTGATACCGATGTAGTAATTGTTGAGGCAGTTCGCTCACCGCTAGGGCGCCGCAATGGTGGCCTCTCCACGGTCCACCCGACAGAGCTCCTAGGCGCAGTACAGGCGGAGGCAGTAAGGCGTAGCGGAATGGACCCCTCGCTTATCGGCCAAGTTATTGGTGGCTGCGTAAGCCAGATAGGTGAGCAGACCTTCAACATTGCTCGCTCCGCTTGGTTAACAGCCGGCCTCCCCCTTGAGGTCGCAGCTAGCACGGTAGACGCGCAGTGCGGGTCTTCTCAGCAGGCATCGAACATGGCGATCGCCATGGTTAAGGCAGGCGTCATTGACTCCGCTATGTCATGCGGGGTTGAGAGCATGTCGCGTATTCCCTTGGGCGCAGCGGTACGTGGTGATTTTGGTCGCCCGATTACAAAGGCATACTTCGCGCAGTACGAATACACAACACAGTTTGAGGGTGCAGAGCGCATTGCTGACCAGTGGGGAATCACGCGTGGCGACTGTGATGCATTTGGCCTTGAGTCTCAGCAGCGCGCAGCACGTGCGTGGTCAGAGGGGCGATTCGAGCGAGAGGTGCACCCCATCCAGGCTCCAGAGCGCGCAGAGGATGGATCAGCTGGAGACACCCTGCAGACCATCTCCCGAGATGAAGGACTTAGAGAGACTTCACTAGAGAAGCTCGCAACTCTGAAGCCTGTTGGTCGCGAGAATGGCGTCCACACTGCAGGAACATCATCACAAATTACAGACGGAGCGGCTGCGCTGATTGTCATGACTGCAAAGCGTGCCGCAGAACTCGGCCTAACTCCTCGGGCTCGAATCGTTGACCAATGCCTCGTCGGCGTCGACCCCGTGCTCATGCTCACCGGACCCATCGCAGCCACACAACGACTATTCGACCGCACTGGGCTCTCGATGAACGACATCGACACAATCGAGATCAACGAGGCATTCGCATCCGTCGTCTTGGCGTTTGAGCGAGAGCACCGCCCCGATATGGAGAAGGTCAACCCCAACGGAGGTGCTATCGCTCTTGGCCACCCAGTCGGAGCAACAGGAGCGCGCCTAATTACCTCCGCGCTCCACGAACTTGAGCGCACTGACGGAACCTTTGGCCTAATAACGATGTGCTGCGGCGGCGGGCTCGGTACCGGGACCATCATCGAGCGCATCTAAACGGCCTCCGGCTATCCCTCGGTCGCTACGCTATTGGCGTGACAACTCTTGCTAAGCGCCTCGGGTATGCAGAGGATGCGCGCCTCCTGATCATTAACTGCGACGATCTAGGTTCAACTCGCGCCGCCAACGTTGCTATATACCAATCCCTGCGTGACGGGCTCGCCACTAGTGCAACATTGATGGTGCCTTGCCCATGGGCACGCGACGCCGCAGCTGAGTACCGCGGGGAAGATGTCGGGGTTCATCTCACGCTCAACAGCGAGTGGGAGAATTACCGATGGGGGCCCATCACACGCTCACCGAGCCTCCTAGACGGCGACGGCGGTTTTCCGCGCACCCTCGCAGACCTATGGGACCACGCCGATCTTGATGAAGTTCGAAAAGAATGTCGCGCTCAGATCGAACGTGCCATCTACTGGGGATTCGATGTGAGCCATCTCGACTCCCATATGGGTGCCGTACAACTGCGACCCGAGTTCTTCGATGTTTATCTCGAGATGGCCGCAGAGTTTGCACTCCCGCTGCGCATGGGCGGAGCAGCCGGAGAGGCTCAGGTTGGATTTCCATACCGCAGACTCGCGGCCGAAGAGGGCATTGTATTTAGCGACCACTTCTTGTATACCCGAGTCGGCAGCCGCGGAGATATTGAGCGCATGCTCGCAGATATGCGCCCAGGAGTAACAGAGATCTACTTCCACCCAGCGGTAGAGACCGACGAGTTGCGCGCATCGCACCCAGACTGGAGTGGGCGCGTGAGAGACCACGAGGCGTTATGCGCCAATGAGG
>CAMDSG010000078.1 GCA_945907055.1 Bifidobacterium breve
CTCGAGTCGCTGCGACGCTTTGTATAGGGGTTTTTCACTCTGGCCTTCTTGACTCGCCCCTATCCCTAACCTGTGCCTAGGCAATGTAGCGCCCCTGGGCCCGATTAGAGTTCGAAGACTATTTTGCTAGCAAAACCTTGGAGAGAACAGTTGAAGAAAGCATCGAAGAATCAAGTGCGAAATCTCTCGGTAGCGTCGATGGTCGCGCTCTCTCTAATGCTGCTCCCCGCATGTGGTGCATCCTCTGCGAATCGCTCTGGAGCTGCCTCCGGAGATCCGGTAACGACGACATGCGCTAACGTGAGCGAACCTCGAGTCACCGCGTCAGTAATTTGGGACAGCACGCTAAATACGGCGATTACTCAAGCAAAATTTCAATTCGACGGTGGCGGTGGATCACTGGGAACCAAGTCAACCGCTACTCCCGGAAAAATTAAGTTCACTAGGGCTCTGAGTGGCAACGCTCAAAACGTCACTGTGCAGCTTCTCAATAACGCCGGAGCCGTGCTTCAAACAACTAGCGCCACGTGCCCAGCGCCGTAAAAAGTCTCTGCTCTAAACGACGGAGAGTTCGCACTCGCCGGTTACTGCGAGGCTTTTTACATCTGCACCATCTGATACCGATGCACCCTCTAAGAGAATTGCGTCTCTAACTGCGGAGTCAGCCCCAACTCTGACTCCCTTGCCGACTACTGAGTTAGCAATTTGGGCGCGCTCTCCGATTACAGCGCCATCCCCGATTAGGCATGGAGGCTCTAGCAGCGCATCGGCTGCAATCTCGGGTGAGCCTTGGACCCATACACCGAGTGAACGCTCGACAGCCCCCGGGGCTGGCGGGAGACCAACGCAGCCGAGCAACACATCATGCTGGGCTTGTTCATACTTCTCGGGCGTACCGATATCGAGCCAGTAACCCTCACTCTGGAGTGCGTAGAGCCTGCCCGTCTCCTCAAGCATGCGAGGGAATGTCTCGCGCTCAACACTCACATTTAGGCGAACTGGGATGCGCTTCAATACTGACGGCTCGAGAATATAAGTACCAGCATTGATCCAATCGGTCGGAGCCTGGCCCGCCGGCGGCTTCTCAACGAAGGCGATTACCTCGCCGTCTTCGCGAGTTGGAACGACACCGAATGCAGAGGGATCGAGCACACGCGTCAAAGCAATGGATGCCTCAGCCTTACGAGCCTCATGAAACTCCATCATCTCACCGAGGTCTAAATCAGTTAGAACATCGCCATTGCAGACAATGAATCGCTCCTCGATGCCATCAGCGGCGAAGCGGATTGCTCCAGCTGTACCGAGTGGTTCATCCTCTACCGCATAACGCAGATGTATCTCGCCATAACTATCTCCATTGAAGTGACGGATAAAAGCGTCCGGCAAATACCCAATAGAGAGGATCACCTCGGTGACCCCGTAGCGCCCTAGCCAGTCGAGCTGTCGCTCAATAAAAGCAACGTTCGCAATCGGCAACAGCGGTTTTGGGGTGTGGAGAGTCAGCGGCCGGAGCCGTGTCCCTTCACCCCCGACAAGGACAACGGCCTTCACGGCGTGGTGGTCGCTCCGCTTGCGCCCGATGCACCAGTCGTACCAGTCGTACCAGTCGCGCCGGATGCACCCGTTTGACCGGAGGCTCCGCTCACACCGCTCACACCACTTGAGCCAGACGCCCCTGCACCCGGGGCGGGTCCGCCGATATCGCTGATGTTGGCGAGCGCTGCGTCGGCGTTAGGCGGCTTCGGAAGGTCTGCGCCTTTCGGCAAGAAGTAGATAGCGACAATCTCTCCGTCTTTGTACTTGTAGTCAGCCGGGCTACCAGAGCGGGGCTTACCGCTCCACTCCTTATTCGGGTAACCGGTAGTCCACTGCACAATGGCCTTCTCGTCGCCAAGAGCACTGCACTTATCTCCATTGGTGTGCTTCACAGAGTCCCAGAGCGAGAGAGCATCGGTATCCGCGCTCCATCCTCCATACTCAAGGAAAGTTCCTACAACTGCGTTGTTGCCGGACTCACTATTCGCAAATGGGTGGGTATGCATGATGCCGTCGCCGTGGGAGTGGATGCCTGCGCGCAGCGTCCCCGAGCCTGCCTGAGTCTCAAACTCCGGAGCATCGGATAACCATGTTCCGCAGATATCTACACCTAAGAATGCATGCCAGTGCTCCCCTACTTTCGGGCCCACAGCAGCGGCAGACTTGCTGTCATTTACGGTAAGCCCAATTAGTAGCGCTCCGACAACGAGTACGCCAACAATCGAGAGATTCCATACCCTGCTTGACTTCGCACGCTTTGGGCCACGGGCCTTTGAGCGGATCTTCGCACGTTTGTATTTTGAGGTTGCTTTAGTCATATAACTCTTAGGGTACTCGCACAGAGGCCCGCGGATGACGCACTAGCTGGCTGAGCATCGCTACCCCACAGCGAAGGGAGAGCAGCAAGGCGGTGGGGGCGAGGAGCACCCGCTTTGCGCCGCTCCATCGCTTATTGGCGAATCGAAATGCCGAGCGATGATGCGCTGCAATCATCCTAAAAGGTGTTCTCCCGGTACTGACTCCCTGCACATGTGTCACCTGGGCACTTGGGGAGTACTCGACGCCCCAGCCTGCTCCCTTAAGCCGCCAACAAAGATCGACGTCCTCGACATACATGAAGTAGGCCTCATCCCAGCCGCCGATCTGGTTGAGAGCCTCTCGCCGAAGCCAGACGGCAGCCCCGGATACCCAATCGACATGGCGCGCTACTTCGGGGTCGCGATCAAGCTCTCGGTAACGACGAGTCGCCTTATTATTTGGCCTTATCGAACCAAATAACGCATGCCCAAGCGCATCAAGGTTTGAGGGCACGCTTCGGGCTGAAGGGTATATCTCTCCATTTGCCTCTCGAATCTTGGGCCCCAGCGCCCCAAGGGTTGACTCGGACTGAAACCGATCCATCACGCCAGCGGCACTGCCAGCGACGAGTATCGCGTCAGGATTTATGACCGCCACAATCTCAGCCTTCGTAGCAGCAATACCGAGATTTGCCGCTCGTGCATAGCCGAGGTTTGAGCCGGGCCTGATCACACTGACGCTCGGGAACTCTGCCTCAATTTGCGCAACAGACTCGCCGGGTTTGGTAGATACAAAATTATCTACAACGACTACCACTGGAGGTGCACCTGCAGAGTCATCGCTAAGAAGGGATCGAACGCAGTCAAGGAGTAGCGGGCCAGAGTCATAAGCAACGACTACAGCTGCCCACTCTCGTGTCACTTAGCCTCGGCCTGAGCTAGCTCTTCGCGATACCACTTGCAGGTGCGCTCTAATGCCTCAGTTAGGTTGATCTCTGGGCTCCAACCAAGTACAGATTTAGCAAGCGTGATATCGGGTCGCCTACGAACCGGGTCATCCTCTGGAAGGGACTCAAAGATAATTCCAGCGTCAGAACCACAAACATCACGAACTTTCTCAGCCAATTCGAGGATCGTGAACTCATTGGGATTGCCTATATTCATAGCCCCAATATGGTCTGACTCCATTAGTGCTACTAGGCCTCGAACTTCATCCTCAACAAAACAGAACGACCGAGTCTGCGTGCCGTCACCATAAATCGTAAGCGGCTTTCCCTCTATTGCCTGAACAAGGAAGTTAGAGACAACGCGCCCGTCAGAGGGTTTCATGCGCGGGCCCATCGTGTTGAAGATGCGCGCAATCTTTGTATCGAGCCCGTGGTAGCGGTGATACGCCATTGTTAGTGCCTCTGAGAATCGCTTCGCTTCGTCGTATACCGAGCGCGGCCCAAGCGTGTTGACATTGCCCCAGTAGCCCTCAGTCTGAGGATGCACAAGGGGGTCGCCATAGATCTCACTAGTTGAGGCCATCAAGAAGCGCGCTTTGTTCTGATGCGCGAGTTCAAGAGCGTTACGAGTTCCTATTGATCCAACATCGAGTGTCTCAAATGGGAGATTTAAATACTCAGGGGGGCTTGCGGGGCTTGCAAAATGCAGAACACAATCGACCTTGCCCTCAACCGGTATTCCTTGAATCACATCCTGCTGCAAGAAAGAAAATCCGTCCCTGCCGTCAAGGCTAGAGATATTTGAGCGCCGACCAGTGAGGAGATTGTCTACTGCTACAACCTCGTAACCACGATTAAGTAAATACTCGCATAGGTGTGAACCAAGAAAACCGGAACCACCGGTTACAACCGCTCGAGGCATTAGCGCCCAACACCCTCATATATCCATCCACGCCTGCGCAGAGCAACCGGATCAAGAATGTTGCGAGTATCTAAGACGATCCGCTTCTCTAGGGCCTCGCCGATCTCGTCAAAATTGAGCCAACGAAACTCGTCCCATTCGGTGAGAACAACCATGAGCGATGCGCCCTTCGCAGCCTCTGTAACAGAGTCAACACGCGTCATTGAGTCAATCAAAACCGAATTAGCAGCAGCCTTGGGGTCGTATGCGCGTAAGGTCGCTCCCTCCTCGGAGAGTCGGCGAGCAACGTATACCGCTGGAGAATCACGAACGTCATCTGTATTGGCTTTGAAGGCAAGCCCCAAAATTGCTACCTCAACTCCGCGCAGATCTCCGCCAACGAGTCGCTTTGCTTTATCGATCATTCGCTCGTGCTGAGCAACGTTTCCATCTATTACCCCTTGAAGCAGAGGGAACTCTGCCCCTGCTGCATGGGCAGCATGCATGAGTGCGGAGGTGTCTTTAGGGAAACAGGATCCGCCATAGCCGGGGCCAGGCTGCAGAAACTCGAAACCTATGCGAGTGTCGTACCCCATCCCGAGTGCAACTTCACTCACATCGGCGTCAAGGGCTTCACAGAGGTTTGCTATCGCGTTCATAAATGAGATCTTGGTGGCGAGAAAAGCATTCGACGCGTACTTAATCATCTCCGCCGAGGCAGGGTCAGTAACAACGATTGGAGCATGTACTCCCGCGTAGAGCTCGCTCACACGAACAGCAGTTGCAGAGTTGTCGCAACCAACAACAACGCGTGAGGCATGAAGAAAATCTCGCACGGAGGTACCTTCGCGAAGGAACTCAGGGTTAGACGCGACCCCGATCTCGTCAATAGATCCACCTGCTTCGCCGAGCAGCCGTTGAACCCGACGGGTAGTACCAACAGGCACAGTCGATTTGTTAATAACGACCGAACCGGATCTAAGTGACCCAGCAATCTCAAGCACTACGGCGTCGATAAATGAAAGATCTGCTGAGCCATCGTCTCCCTGAGGGGTCGGGACGCACAAGAAGATGAACTCTGCATCCGCTACGGCGGCGCTCGCCCCTAGGACGAACCTCAGCCTCCCTGACTCAAGACCCTCCGCAACAAGTTCGGAGAGCCCGTCTTCGTGGATAGGGATCTCTCCACGGTTCAGCGCATCTACCCTCGCAGAGTCGATATCCCCCGCAACTACGGAGTGGCCCAAGTGGGCTAGGCATGCTGCAGTAGTGATCCCCACATACCCAGCTCCGATAACAGCTACATCACTCACAGGGCGAGAGTCTAAACCCCCAGCACCCTTGGCCTAACCAAACCTTGAACGAAACTCATTTGAACTTCTAATTGCAGAGAGCCCCTAACAAGCCCCCCTAACACGAGCCTCTAACAAGAGCCTCTAACAAACAGGTGTCGCAGGGACCGCAGGTTTTGTCGAGCCGCTCGGGGCAGTCGTGCTTGGGGTGGGCTTCGATCCTGAGGAGCCACTAGCCCCGGTCGAACCAGGAGCACGCACCCCGACAAAATCGGGCCCGATTACTAACGACACATCGGCATCTATAAGCGACTTATCCTCGATGAGTCTCCCGACCCCGCCCAGGTACGTTGCTACCAAGCGCGCTGCTTCACGTTGCCCACGCTGGTAGCGGATCTGAGTCTCGTTGACACTCCCTGCATTCCCCATCCCAGATGGAACAAAGGAGTACCTCTGCATAGAGGTAAGCGTTGATCCTGCGAGACCAGAGGTAGATGAGCCGTTTAATACACGCAGACTTACCTGCGATGGGACAATCTTGATTGGCTTCTCGGTTGAGGTCTTCACCGCTCCGCCAAAGGTGCGCAGGCGGGCGATTACTCCCTCTGCTGCAGGTTGATCTAGATACAGAACCTGCTGGCCTTGATAATTTGGTCCGCCCTTGTTGGGTACGGTGACCATCTCAATGCTGCTCGTGTCATTTGGATTTACCTGCCGGAATGTATTGACCAACTGGAATATCTCAGTCTTACCTAGGCTCTCATCAACAGTCAGTTGAGGGATAACAGCGTTCGCCATGCGATTAGCGGTAAACGGGTTTTTCCCTGCTTTCTGAGCCGCAACCTGCGCTAGGCGGCGTATAAAACTCTGCTGGCGGCCGATGCGACCAATATCAGGGATTGCATCTACAGAGGTCCAGCGCTTCGTACTTGCGTCGTAGTACTCAAGATTCCGGGAGCGAACATAAGCGAGTGCAGCATTCCCGTCTAGGGGCACGCAAGCCGGGGCGAGCGCAACATTTAGCCCAGAGTAGGTGTCACGTGCCGGGGCAGGGAAATATACGGGGACGTTCCCAATCGCATTGACAACACCCATGAACGCCTCGAAATTCAACTCGACATAGTGGTTGATATCAATTTTGAAATTCTGCTCGATTGTGTCGATAACTTTCTGTGGTCCGTCGTTGAATGCAGCGTTGATCTTCGATTTACCACGCCCGGGTATATCCACGAGAAGATCTCTCGGAAACGAGACGAGCAGGGACGTCTTCGCCTCAGGGTCAACGTGGACAACCATGAGAGTGTCAGATCGGGTCCCTCCGGCATCCGCTGTTGTCCCAAACGCGTTGGCCTGTGTCTCATTCTCGACGAAGGCTCGCGAGTCGGAGCCAAGTACCAAGTAATTACCGGCTTTGCCCGGGCTAGATGGAAGGTCGAGTCCCCTGACGCGTCCGATATCTGCGATCTTCGCGCTCACGGCAATATTGACTGCGAAGACACCGGTAACGACTACACAGAGAGTTAAAGCCAACGCCGTTACGTACCTGCGCAGAAATACTTGGCGGGCACGCGGCGATACTCGAGGGAGGGAGAAACTCTTCCCACCACTCTGAGGAGAACTACTCCTCGTGCGGGCAACGTCTCTAGCGCTTGCTCGGGGATTCCTCTGAGAATCCGCCTTAGCGCTATCTGAATTTGAGGAAGTCGGTCTATTAGGGGGAGCCACGATGACTCTGAGTGTAGTTAAGGAAGCCCCGTCTGCCCTCGCGCTCACATAACTTTGGGGCGCTTCAGACGCCTTTTGGGCGCTGATTCGTGCGCGCGGATAACGTCGCAGGCGTGCTCGCCGGTTCAATATTGCGTCTCCTCAACCCTTACGAGGACCTAGCCGTTGTTCGCGACGGCGCCAATACCATTATTGCTATAGATGCTCAAGAGACGCGCCACGTCTCTGGACCCCAAGCTCTCGATTCTCTGAGTTCGCTCACAGACGGTTGGTGGGCAGGGGCAATTGCCTACGAGTTGGGGCGCGAGATAGAGAAGCTGAAGTCTCCTCGCCCTGCAACGAACCTTCCCGACCTGCTCCTTACACGTTTCGCAGCACGCATAACCCTTGCCCCAGATAGAGCACCCAAGATTGAGGGGGAGGGCTTAGGGGTTGTGCTTCTAAGACGAGCCCTTGAGAACGCTCGACCCGGAGTTGGAGATACCCATCTAGTGGGTGAGTGGAGAAGCAGCCTTGACCGCCAAGCATTCGAGGCCGGGGTCGAGGCGATTATCGGGCTCGAGCAGGCGGGCGAGTGTTACCAGGTAAATCTCACTCGACGCCTCACATGCGATGCCGAGGCAAACGATGTTGAGTTATTCGATGCATTAGAT
>CAMDSG010000079.1 GCA_945907055.1 Bifidobacterium breve
GAGTGCGGAATCGATCAGGTAATCCTTTGTTTTCAGGCTGGGAAGAACCGCCATGAGCACATTATGGAGAGCCTTGAATTGTTAGCTCGCGATGTGCTCCCCGAGTTCGCCGAGCGCGAAATAGAGGCGCAGGCAAAGAAAGATTTACGACTCGCTCCTATCATCGAGGCTGTGATGGCGCGCAAACCTGCATCCGATCATCCACCCTTGCCATCGCCAGATTATGAATTCCCAGCAATCCCACGCCTGATGGCGGATCGCATGAACTCTGATGAGTTTCATGCTTGGCTCGACAACGTTGCTAAGGCCTCCGCAGCAGGAAACTCAGATGATGTACGAGGGTTACTGGAATGAGCATGTTTGATCGTCTCGCCGATTTTGAGGCTGAACTTGATCGCTTGGAGTCGACACTCGCAGACCTATACGCGGCGGGCGATCAGCGCGCTGCGGCTGATGCAGGGCGGCGCGCCTCAGATCTGCGGCCAGTTGTCGAGGCGTATAGGGCTTATCGCGTTCGCGAGCAGGGTCTCAGCGATGCGCGAGAGATGCTTGAGTCTGAGAAGGATCCAGAGATGCGCGACTTTCTGCGCGATGAAGTGGGCGCTTCTGAGAAGGCGATTGACGTGCTCGAGCAGGAACTGAAGGAACTGCTAATCCCCAAGGATCCAAATGACGGAAAGAATGTCATTGTCGAGATTCGCGGAGGAGAGGGTGGCGACGAAGGCAACATCTGGGCCGGCGATCTCTACAGCATGTACCTGCATTATGCGGAGGCACGTCGCTGGAAGATCGAACTGCTCTCGAGTCAGGCCTCAGATATGGGTGGATTTCGAGAGGTGACATTTATGGTTAAGGGAGCAGATGCTTGGTCGCGCCTTAAGCACGAGGCGGGCCCGCATCGTGTTCAGCGAGTACCCGCTACTGAGAGTCAGGGGCGCATACATACCAGTGCTGCCACAGTTGCGATCCTCCCCGAGGCAGAGGAGGTAGATGTACATGTCGACCCGAATGATCTAATCGTTGACGTCTACCGATCATCTGGCCCGGGTGGTCAATCAGTGAATACAACAGACTCAGCGGTTCGATTAACTCACAAACCTACAGGGCTAGTTGTTACCTGCCAAGACGAGAAGAGTCAGCTGCAGAACAAAGACAAGGCGATGAGGATCCTGAGAGCGCGTCTTCTGCAGATAGAGGAGGAGAAGCGCGAAGCAGAGCTATCCACCGTGCGACGCAGTCAATTAAAGGGCGGTGGGCGCTCTGAGAAGATCCGCACCTATAACTTCAAAGAGAATCGCGTCACTGATCACAGGGTCGGCCTCACACTTCACTCGTTAGATGCGGTGCTTGCCGGCGATCTTGATGCTTTGGTAGATGCGCTTGCTAGTGCCGAGCGAGCGGAGCAACTTGCGCACGGGACTCCGTGAGCGAAATTGCTCCTAAATCGTGGGGCGCGCTTCACCAACTAGCCCTGACATCACTCAAGGATGGGGGAGTGGAGTCGCCTGCCTCGGAGGCGCGATGGATTCTGGAGTCTGTCTCGGGTCTAGTTTTTGATGCCCTACTAATTGAAGAAGCGCCCGCCACAATCCGCGCTGAGCGCAAGGTAAACGCGCTACTTGAGCGACGCTTGACCGGCGAACCGCTTCAGTATGTGCTCGGCGAGTGGTCATTTCGCGACCTTGATTTACTAGTCGACCCCCGAGTCTTAATTCCGCGACCCGAGACGGAGATTCTTGTCGAGATTGCATTACTTGAGGCAGCGCTTCTAGGTATGCGTATTGGGAGTGCAGATCCGTGGGCTGATTCTGGTCGTGATCATGTAGTCGTGGATCTCGGTACTGGAAGCGGAGCAATCGCCATTGCACTTGAGCGATCACTCCCTGATGCTCAAGTCTGGGCAACCGATGTAAGTAGCGACGCTCTCGCTGTAGCGCGAGCCAATATCGCTGGTACAGGTGCAACGAGAGTGATGGTTGGAGAGGGTGCTTGGTTCGATGCGCTCCCATTACAACTGAAGGGCAATTTGATGCTCGTCGTATCAAACCCTCCTTATATTGCAGAGCATGAGGAGAGCGATCTCTCAACCGAGGTAATTGATTGGGAGCCTTACGGAGCGCTGATTAGCGGACCTACTGGTCTCGAAGCCATCGAGGAGATTTTGATGGCATCCGTGGAGTGGTTAGCCCCAGGTGGAGTAATCGTTATCGAGCATGCTCCTCACCAGGCAGAGGCTGTCGTAACGCTTGCAGAGGCCACTGGCTTGAAGGACGCGAGAGTGCACCCCGACCTAACTGGTCGCCCGCGGGTGCTAGTCGCGCGCAACCCTCACTAAAAAGTAGAGGGGTTACAAGCCGCCGAGTCGATCGAGAACGCTTGCGCTCCCGCGCTTAGCGGTGCGCGTCATAACCATCGAGTAGGTCCCATCAGTCTCGACTAGCCCAGCATCACGAATGAGCGCCTCTAACGCCGCATCAATCGCCTCAGGTGCTAGGTCAGGAATCAGCGCAGAGATCTCGTCTCGATTCGCTGGCCCATTGCGAAGAATGGCTGTAACAATTCTGCGCTCGTCAGGCTCGCGGTCAAGTGCTCCAGACATTCCTGCAGCGAGTGCCTCGCGGCTCAGGGCTCGAACAATGCAGCTCTCTAGTGCAGTCGCGGTCTCGGCTCGTCTCTCTCCGTGGGAGAGGCGAAGGTCTCCACAGTGGTTCCCAGGGCCAAGCACTGCAACTCTTCGCTGCTTCCCCTCGGAGTCAGTTGTAGAGATCTCGATTCGCCCTGAAATTGCGAAGAGGACGCGGTCGGCCTCATCGCCCTCTCGGTAAATTGTGTCGCCTGCTTCATAGTGCTCAGTAACGAGGCGAGTGAGTAGGGCGCCGAATGCATCATCGGGAATTCCAAGAGCGGATAGGTCTACCTCTCCGCCAGTCAGGCGCTGCTCCCATAGTGATGAGTACGAGGGCTGACTAACTAGGAGCTCTTGATGTGTCCCAAAGAATAGGTGGCCGCCGGAGGAGAAGATCATGTCATCGACAGCAGTCGCTAGTTCGGGGCTCTTGACGCCGAGGATGATGGTCTCGACTCCTGCCGAGCAAATCCGCCCAAGCAAAGGCAACGCAGTATCAGGCTCCACGAATGCAAGTAGCGATCCAAGTAAAAGCACTCGGGGCTTCTGTGCGAGAGCGATAGCAAGGGTAAACCTCTGGCGCTCCCCGAGTGTGAGCCGCGAACCGCTGTGCCCAAGTGGCGCGTTGAGTCCATCGGGAAACTCTGCAATGTGGGCTAGTCCGACAACCTCTAGCAACTCGAGAGCTGCGTCCTCAGTTAAGTCTGGCTCCACTGCGCGCAGTTGATTGAGTGCTGAGTCATTGAAAGCAATTGCTTCGGCGGGTACATAGGAGAGGTGACTTCGAATGCCGGGCATCCTGACATCGCTGCCGTCCAGCTCGACGTGCCCTTCCCCAGGATTGTCTTCACCGGCGAGAAGGGCTAGGAAATCCTCTGGCTCTGTTCCAACCGGCATGACAACGCCGATGACTCGGTTGATTGGGAAGGTAAGCGAGACGTCGTTAATGAATAAGCCCGAGTCGAATTTCTTAGTGACCCTATTGATGGAGAGTCCGGCCACTTGAGAGGATTTGGCATAGTTGCGCGTTTCGTTATTCTCGGGCTCAGGAATTTTGATTCGGTCGTTGAGCAAGAGAATTTCATCGACGTCGCGTTGACATACAACCGCAAGTTCAACAGTCCTGAGCCAGGAGGGAAGTTCTTTGAGTCCACTGACAACCGCCTGAACATAAAGGATTGAGGCCGTGACTCCGGCAAGGGCTGACCCGCCAAGAAGCAGCGCTAGCACGACGATAATCCCTAATCCTCCCAGTCCGGTGAGCTCCGCCCCAGTAAATAGTCCCACCTCAGTGGCGCCCTGCTGGTAAGTCTTTTCCTCGATCTCCCTTGAGAAGCTATTGAAACGTTTGCGGTGCCAATTTTGAAGCTGAAGGCCACTAATCACTCGAGCACCGGAGATCGTTTCATCTACCGCTGAAGCGAGTGAATCATTTGCTCCCGAGACGGCTCGGTCTGATTCGAGCATCTGTTCTCCAACCATTTTTCTGTACAACGCAAATAGGAGAACCGCAAGGATCATCAAGACACCGGCACGCCACTCAATCCATGTGAGAAAGGTCAGTGAAACCAAGACCTTGACAAACGCTGGGATTCCTTGCGCAACCGTGAGTTCAAATGACTTACTAATTGTGTCAATATCGCTTGAGTGTCTCAGCACTACAGAGGAGCGGACTATCGAACTCTGAAGGAGAGCATCAGTGGTGAGTGATTTTTCGTAGACTCTTAGTCGAAGGACATGAGCGGAGACGGCAGCGAGCCGCTGTGCCCAGAGGTGTGCCTTATGAGCGGAAGCAATCTGAATGATAACTAGCGCTGCCATAAGCAGAACATAAGGGATGTCGGTGAACCCATCTTTGACACGCACCTTCAACAGTTGCGAAATAATCAGCGGCAGAGTGGCGCCAGATATGAGCGCTATTACTAGTGCAAGTACGATCCCAGATGAGAGAAGGCCATTCCCTTTTGTATATGGGGCATACCACCTAAGCATCCCTCTTACGGATGCTGGTTTAGTAGTTACTTCGCTCTCGCTTGCGGACTCATCGCCTGTCTCGCCTATGGGGGTGTTCATAGTGGACCTTTATCTAAGCGGTACTGACGTTTGATGATCCTACAACTCCCAGCTGCTTGGCATCCTTTTAGGGATCCGCAGGGTTAGAGCCGACGTTGGGAGACCTTTCGAGAGCGCAGCGAGGCGCGAATAAATGCGATCGGTAACAACTAAATGGAGTATCGAACTCCTGATTAGTTAGATACCCGCAGTGGGAGTCTCGGCGTCATCATCAATTCTCTGCTGGCGCATCTGGGCTCCGCGGCTCTGGATGTCGCTGAAGAAGTCGGACTCCGTTAGCGCTGTGACCTCCTCTTTGCGGCGCTCAGCGTTGATCTCAATAGTCATGCGCCTGACCTGTGCTTGCAGTCTGCTCTCTCGAAGAGCTGTCTCTCGCGCAGCATCTGCGAGGCGAGCAGCAAGGGCTCCTAGATCGTCACCTCGCGACGCGATCTTCTTGAGAGATAAATTATCAACCGGAGTCCCGTCCTCGAGCGCCGACGCAGCAATGGTGAGTTCTCTGAGCGGTCGACTTAGAGCGCGGGCCACAATGATGGCGAGAAAAATAGAGGCAAATGAAACGAGTAAAGCAACCTTGATTGCTAGTTCGCGCGCCTGATTAGCCGATTTATCAAATACGGCGATTGGCTCGATAACCACCGCTTTCCAACTCACTTGCCTAAGCGGTCTCCATGCTACGGCAACCTTCTTTCCCTCGATTGAGCCAATAGAGAAACCAGGTTTCGCGGTCTTCAAAAGCTTGAGAACAGATGCTGAGGTTTTAAGGGTCGGCACCTTTTCTGTAAAGCGCTGAGTATCGGTCGCCTCTTTCTGGGCTTCTGGCGTAAATGGTGCGAGAGTCGATAGGCGGTAGATGTCTCTAGTGTCGGATGAGATGAGGCCCGTGTCCTCAACAATTAGTGCTGCTCGGCCATTCGCTGTGACGAGAGACTTCGAGACGCTTAGGGCGTAACTTCTAATCGCTGCAACGCCTATGACTACATTTTGATAACGGATTGGATATGCGAACGCAGTACCAGGGATTGGTGCTGTGAGCGGAATGTAGATGTCGCTTACGTTCGGCGTTCCACTCATGGCACGCTTAAAATACCGCCTAAATGAATAGTTTTTCCCTAGCTGTGCTCGGTCTGATGCAGCGATTGCGTTGCCCTGAGCGTCGAGGATGAAGAATGATCCAGTTGTGGTGTGTGCTGCTTTAAGCGTATCGAGTCTTTCGTCGATTGAGTTTTGCAGAGCACCGCGAGCATTTGGATTAGCAGTAAATGCAACGGTAAGCGAGTCGTTGGCTACGGAGCCAGCAATCTCAAGGTTGGCTGCGATCTCGGTATCAAGACCGATGGTTACCGCAGCGGCAATGCTCTTGAGGTCCCTCTCCCCATCCGCTGCACTTTGATTGCGTAGCCTCATCGATCCCAGCTGGGCAAGTAGAAGAATCGGGAAGAGAGCTACCAGTACAAGGGCCCAGCCAATCTTTGTGCTTACATTCCAGCGGCGTGGATTAAATTTCATCTGAGGCCTTCCCCCGAAGTCTCGTGCTCACCTCAAATCGATGCGCTGGTTAAAGAGTGGCTTAACTCTTGCGTGTCTCACCTTAGTAAAATCTAATTGAGGTCGTTTCGCTCATTTGGGTCAAGTCTCTGAAGCAACACCCGGTCTACCGCTACCCAAAGTGTCTTTGAGTGTGGATAGAAGACGATGGGGCCAAAGGCCATTATGGGAATTGTGATTGCGAGTAGTGGGATCACTGGGACCTCGGGAATAGTCAAGATGAGTGCAGTGACGAAGACGATTGCAAAGAGTCCGCCGGTTGCGATCATGTTAAATGCGAGCGCCCCTGCCCAGTAACCCTGCTCTCGCTCAAAATGCAGCCCGCATTCTGGGCAGTCGTCAAGAATCTTAAAATAGCCTTTGAATAGATGCCCAGAGCTACAGCGAGGGCATCTCTTGGTTAGTCCCAGCCAGAGCGCACCGGCTCGGCTAGGGGTCTTGGAGCTGACGTTCTTAGAGCCGACGTTCTTCGGGTCAGGCGACATAGGAGATGACTTTAGTGGCGCGCTATGTGCTCGCTATGCCTCAAGAAGATTCGAATGCTTACCTGCGACGACCTGAATCTCTCGGCCTTCCCATACCTCTTCGGTCATGGATGTCATGACCTGCTTGTCGCTTGTGTTGAGGAGTGCGCGCCTTCCGTCTGGACAAATGGCGGTGATAATTCCTTGAGAGGTTGAGCCATCGCGCTCCATGACTACTGCCGTTGCCTCGATCTCGGCTGGCCCCGTATACGCGCCAGCCGGCTCGCGCGATGGAAGCAAGTCAACTAGTGGTTGCGTCTCTGATTTCGGAACGAACGCTGCGGTGTTGTTCGGTGTAGTCGGTGGCGTAGTTGAGTAGATACCTGCTGCATGTTTTGTTGCATACCAACCAAGAGCGGTTACTAGACCGATTGATCCAGGGGCTTGCCTGCATGCATCCACCATTGCGGCTATTGAGCGAACAACATAAGCATTACCAGGTCCACCAGCGAACCCGAGGCCTCCGGTGAGAGTTAGCGGGCGCGGATCCTGAATTGGACCCTTCAGGTTGAGCGCACGCATCGCAAGTTGAACCGCTGACGGGAAGCATGAATACAGATCCATGTGAGCGATGTCGTCCATACCGATCCCGGCCGCAGCGAGGGCCGTGGAGACGGCGGTGGCGATTGCGGGGGAGTCGGCTAACGACCAGCGCTCAGTGAAGAAGTAGTGGTCGTTGGCCTCAGCACCGGACCACGGAAAGACCATCTCATCGCTAGGCACCCCCGCTTCAACTGCTGCACTGTAGGAGCACATGACAATGGCGGCGGCTTGGTCCACATCAATATTTGCGCACATGAGTTTTGTATAAGGGAATACAACCATGCGATTGCTCGGGGAGGTGAGAGTGATGTCATCGGCGGAATAAGCAGTCTGAGACCATGCGCGTGGATTCTTTGCGGCTTGGGATGAAAAGTGCTCCCAGAGTGCGCCGACTTCGCGCCGATGTTCTTCGATGCTCCTTCCTGATGCGTGGCGAATGGCTGTCTCAAAGAGTGGATAGACACTTGTCGGAGCGATAGCAGCGTGGGCGTTCTCATAATCGCTCGTGCCGGGTCGCGGGTCTCCC
>CAMDSG010000080.1 GCA_945907055.1 Bifidobacterium breve
GGCATCACTGAGATTGCAAACTCATTCCCAGGTTATGACTCCGCTATCCCCGCAGAGGCGGCAACGATCGCCCAGGTCTTACGACTCTCCGGCTACTCAACTGGTTGTTTTGGAAAATGGCACCTCGCTCCCCTCTGGGAGCAGAGCCCCGCAGGGCCGTTTGATCGCTGGCCAACCGGTGTGGGCTTTGATCGCTTCTATGGAATCCTCGGGGCAGAGGCATCTCAGTTCGAGCCTGCTGTCTACGACCAGACAACTCCGATCAATCCACATTTTGGTCGCGATGATTATCACCTAAGTGAAGACCTCGCCGATCAGGCGATCAACTGGATCCAGCGTCAGCATGTATCCGCTCCCGAGCGGCCTTTCTTCTGCTACCTACCAACTCCAGCAGTACACGCGCCGCACCACGCGCCACGTGAGTGGATCGATCGCTTCGCCGGTGCCTTTGACGACGGTTGGGATGCAATGCGTACCCATATTCATGAGCGCCAAATACAACTCGGCGTTATTCCGCCCGAGACTGTTCTAACTCCGCGCCCAGAGCAGATACCAGCATGGGATGACTACCCGGATCGATTCAAACCTGTAGCAACGCGCTTAATGGAGTGTTTTGCAGGGTTTCTTGCGCATACTGATGCGCAGATCGGGCGAGTAATTGATGCGATCGACGAGCTCGGTCTCACAGATAACACGCTCGTTATTTACATCACCGGTGACAATGGGGCCTCTGCCGAGGGGACAGTGAACGGTGCGTGGAGTGCTCCGTCATTCCAGAATGGCGTGCACGAAGACCCCGAGTGGCTTCTTGAGCACATGGACGATTTCGGAACAGCGCTCTGCGAGAACCACTTCAATGTTGGATGGGCCTGGGCACTTGACTCGCCGTTCCAATGGATGAAGCAGGTCGCCTCGCACTTTGGTGGCACTAGAAACGCTCTCGCTATCTCATGGCCAAAGCGCATCAAAGATGTTGGAGCATTGCGGAGCCAGTTCCATCATGTTGTCGATATTGCGCCGACTATTTACCGCGCAGCCGGAATCACAGAGCCCGGGAGTGTGAACGGGATCGCACAGATCGAGATTCATGGCGTCTCGATGGATTACACCTTTGATAATGACGGCAAGAGTAAGCGCACTACTCAGTACTTTGAGATTCTCGGCAACCGAGCGATCTACCACGATGGCTGGGTAGCGGCATGTTTTCACGGGAGGCTTCCTTGGATTCGCCTGCAGGGTTTTGAGTTCGATGGTGAGCAGGAGCGCTGGGAGCTCTATGACATTCGTAACGACTTCTCTCAGGCATTCGACCTAGCCGAGAAGCACCCAGAGAAACTCAGCGAGTTACTAGAGAAGTTCGATGAAGAGGCAAGACGATTTGGCGTCTACCCACTGCGCGATGTTTCATCTCCACGCGCTGGCGAGTTCGGCGTGCCGTCGTTGCTAGGTGAGCGCACCTCGATGACCTACACGCCTGCGCACGTGCGCATGCCGGAGTCATCGGTCTTAAATTTAAAGAATGCATCTTGGCGTATTACTGGTGAGATAACAGTTAGCGCCGATGAGGTTGCCGAGGGAGTAGTTGCGTGTCAGGGCGGGAACATGTCTGGCTGGTCTCTCTATCTAGATAGCGGGCGTCCCGCGTTTGTATATAACTGCTTTGGGCACGAGGTCACAACCTTGATGGATGATCGAGTCCTTGAAGCAGGGCGCCACAGGGTCGCTGCAACATTTGATTATGACGGAGGCTTTGGCGCCGGCGGCGAGCTAGTACTAAGCATCAATGGTGAAGCAGTGACACACGCACGTATCGAGCGCACCGTTCCGCTTGTCTTCTCCATGAGTGGCGAGACATTCGATGTCGGGATTGATACCGGTTCGCCAGTTGGCAACTATCCGCACGGATTTGCCTGCAACGCCGAGATACACGGGGTGACCCTGGAGCGATTGAGCGAGCCTGGGGAAGCGGTATCGGCAGCGATGAAGGCCGGCTTACTGCAGGCTGGTCTGCGTACTCAATAGTTGGGAGAGAGTCCGGAGCATTCCAAAGGGGAATGGGTCTGCCCGGCTCTGACCCCCACTACCCCCTACTTGCTGTGAGGAGTTTCGTATAGAACTCGGCATAATGCAAGGAAGAACTTTATGGACAAATCGTACTTTGTGTACGATAATGTCTAGATGAGGGCAGGAGAGAGAGAAAACAAGGGCTCCGCTGTGGCTTCTGGGAGAGTCGCAGCGAAGGCTGAGGCCAGTAGGCGGGCACTAGTGGAGGTCGCCATTGAGCGCCTCTTAACTCATTCACTAGATGGGCTTGCCTCATTAGTCAGCCCTTCAGTGCTAGCCCGAACCTCCGCAACCGTGAGTGTGGATACTGCATATCGGCTCCTTGAGTCTTCCGAGGCAACCCTTGCGCTAGTGGTTGAGAGCGTCGCCTCTCCTCAGTTCTCAGCACCGCGCATCGGCTGGAGTGCGTTGGATCAGATCACGGAGGGTGCCCTTGATGCTCACGGGGAGCCGGTGCCGCTCGTCTCTGCAGCGGAGTCTCTGCGGCATTTTATTGCTGAAAATTTCTTCCAACCGGCACGACCTCTTGGCCGCCTCCTAGATGCAGCAGCGCTAACTGCGAGTGAGGAGTGGAAGGGGACCCTAGCTATTCGGGACGAGCGCCGAGATCTAGCTCTGCAGATACTCGAGGCGCGCCGTGTCTCTAATGAGGCCATTGCCGACAGTATGCGTTGGATTGGCCAAGAGGCATTCGCCGAATTACGTCGTCGCCCCAAGCCCGGGATGACTATGGACTCAATCATTTTGCTGATGCACTCTCTTGCAGATGGTGCAGTCGACCGCATGATGACCTCTCCAGGATGCATGACCTTAGATGATCTTGTTGCTGCAATTATTGAGATTGTGCTTGCACTATCCGAGGATGGGTCAATGAACGACCCTCGCATTCCGGAGAACGAAGAAGGGCGAGCGGTCTTTACTGCCATTGTCGAGGCGGCGGATGAGTATTGGAGCACCGGCGCGAGCATGGAGACGATCGAGCAGGCATCGGACCGGCTAGAGAAGCCTCTACAGACTCTCGTCATCCTCTTCCCAACAATCAATCACCTCGCAGACTCTGTTCTGAGGGTGCGCACTATCGCAGCGGGGATTGATTCAGGTGCTTCAAAGCCAATGAATATTTTGTTAGGAGCATCGCTCCGTAGGCTTGCGCGCGCTGCGGACAGCCTCCCAGAGGTTCTGCGTTTTGCGAGCGAGCTCAACGAGGCCGACTCAGTATTGAACGAACTTCGCCTTTTAGCAGCGAGCTTGGCCTCGGCTGCGAAGACTTCTGTCGAACCCCAGCGCCTCGCAGAGCAGTTGGTCTCGCTCGCAGCGCAAGGGACCTCGCAGATCGAGACTGTTGAGTTGCTCCTAGAGATGCTGCGCGAGACGCCTGCTACTTAGCAACGCTTACTTAGCGCCGCCGTCACGATCAGCGTCTTGGCGGTCTTCTCGTCTTTGGCGGATGCGGTCCATGTAGAAGAGCGATGCAAAGAGGAGTCCAATGAATACTGCGAGCAGCACGAAGGCGAGGCCGCCTTGTCCGTTCTCTCCACCAGCATCAACGAGTTGCCCGTTGTTGATGTCGGGGCCGCAGCCGGTGAGCATCACAAGCGTGACAAGAGTAAGGAGGGTGAGAGCAGCACGCCTAATGAAGAGCGCAGTATGAGTAGTGGTGAGCATCGAGGTCATATTTATCAATACTCCTAGTCGCCAGCCGGGGTTGGGGATTTATCGGCGGCCTCTTGCTCGGCTAGTTCCTGAAGGTCACGTTCTCTCCAGTGGAGCCCAAGAAGGAAGAGTGCGAACAGGATGCCAGAAGAGACCATCACCATGAATGGCGGGAATCGAAGTGAGCCAAGGTCTTTCTCAAGCACGATGGTCGTTGCCTGCTTGTCGGGGTCGCAGGTCGGCTCTGGGATTGGGTCTCCGAAGGGAACCTCCTGAGCCTCTCGGTCAATCGGGCAGAGGACCGCTACCGCATAACTCGGCACATGAGCAGTTACGTGTACCCAAGGGAAAGAGGCGTCGGTAGTGACCTTGATATCCCCTAGGTGAAGGTAAGGAGAGTTCTTGTCCAGCCAAGCTCCCCCGCCAGTCGAGTAAGCAGCCGCAACTAAATAATCAGTTGAGGACTCAAAGGTCTGAAACTCGTCGGGCAACTCTGCAGGTACCCCACCGCTGCTCTTAGGAATCAAAACAAGAGTATCTATTGCAGCCTTGACGTTTGTGGTCTCAGCAAGATCAAGTTTGTTCTTGGGGCCAATCGTCTGTATCGCTTCAATCTTGGACCTTGCGAAATCATCTCCAGCGATACTCTCATTGATTTCATAACCAGGGATTCGGCCCTTGAGGGTATTGAGTGGTGATGCCGTTGTCCACCAAAGTGCTGAGATGAGCATGAGCATTCCAAAGAGTGCTGCACCCACGATTAAAAATGCGAGTCGAGCACCGGTATTGGTAGCTACTAACAGGTAGGTGCCACCCGTGAAGAGCCCAATCGCTGAGGCAACAACAAGCACACCGAGAATCATCGGATACCAAATACTTGGTTCCTTGATCCCCGAGTTCGCAAAAATAAATAGGAGGTTCACGCTTGGCTCCTGGTACCTGACTTAGAGGCCGCGCTCGTAGCGGACGATGGATTCAATCTGTGCCTTGCTTAGGAAGAGACCCGCATGTGGCATCTGACCTGAAGAAATGCCGCGTACCCCATAAGGCTTATTTACGCCTGCCCCAACCGCTATCCACTCATACTGCTTCTGGAAGCCCGGGGTAGTGGAGTCATCGATGGGTGTACCTGGGAACTGTAGAAGAACGGATCCACCACGAAGAGATGGCCCGAATGCCCCTGAACCAGCAGGAGGAAGATCCGGTATTAATGGGTTAGACGGCTCGAAGTATGACCATGTCTTGGTGTGGCATCGAGCGCAGTTGGTCTCGAAGAGGAGTTGACCCTCACTCGCGTTCTTAGCCTCATTTGAACGCGCCTTGCTACGTGCAAGCGCAGACTCGGCACCAGAGACAGCGGACTCTGCTGCACTGCGAGCTTCAGGTGTTGCATTAGCAGGGAGGGCAGCGAGCTCTGCAGTCGCTTCCTCGAGATTGGTCTCTGCAATCTTGACGCTTCCAGCCTGCTCGGCCTTGTACTTAGAGGGCGCAGCGGTTGCAATGGCCTTAGCCTTATTGGGCGATATCTGAATGGAGTGCAGGTAAGCAATGAGATCGGTAATGGCCTGGTCGTTCTTCGGTCCACCACCCTCTAAACCCCATGCCGGCATGGGGGAGCCTGGGCGCCCGTATACAAGAATGTTGTGCACCTGGGAGTCGTCAAAGCGGTAGAAGACGTTGTTGATGGCGGGGGCCTTCCATGAAACCTTGATGGGCCGAGCCGTTACGCTTCCCTGGGCTGCTGGCGTCACAACAAATGGTGCTGCACCTCCGGCTCCGTCTGCTCCGTGGCAGTTTGCACAGAGAAGAGACTTAGCTGAGTCGTAGCCAGGCATTGTTTCGTTGGAGTAGAGGACCTCTCCGCGCTCAACGGCGCGTTCATCGAATCCGATAACCGAGGCATCTTGGCGAGCCGGCTCAACCAACCAGTAGAGCGGGAGCCCTGCAGCAAGAATTAGAGAGAACGTGAAAGCCCATCGAAGGGAGCGCTCAAGTTTGCGGCCCTCCATAAGATCATCCTCAAGAGGTGCAGCGAGGTTCTGTGGAGTCTTCTCAACCGGCTGACGACGAACACTGAGAATCCGGAATGCAACTATCCCCGCGATGGCAGCGATGGCGAGAATGTTTAGGGTGATTAAACCCGTGCGAAGTGTGATGGCGAGTATCGGCATCTTGAATCAGCCTCCAACGCAGGGAGGCCCTTCGGCACCCTGACTCGTCGTGTTGGTTCCGATTGGCGCACCACTCAGAACAACGGATGTATCGATTGTGATCGACCCAGAGCCAGAGATCGCCATGGCGAAGTGGTCAAGACCGCGAGGCGCAGGCCCACCCTTCTTCTCTCCCACACGGCTGTACTGGGAGCCATGGCAAGGGCACTCAAACCACTGAGAACTTGCACACCAAGGGACCTTGCACCCAAGGTGAACACACTTCTGGTAGATCGCAACTACTCCCTGGTCCATGCCCGGGATGAGTTTCACGTACTGCGGAACCTTCTCAGCTTTTGGTATGTCTTCAATTGGGTATTGAACGATATAAGAGCGAGCCTCAGGGACGTAGTAAGGCTCCTTCTTCTCGGATGTGAATGCAATTATGTCTTTTACGGACTTGTCGACGGAGACCTTGCCCCCGAAACCACCGGTAGATTCGGAGTAAAGGAACGCAAGGGCCGCGGCACCAAATGCCCCGAGTCCAAGAGAGAGAGAAAGGATGATTCCACGGTTAAAGAATTGTCTACGGCTGATTCCAATCGTCTCTTCGTCAGCCGGCGTGTACTTGGCAACCTCGCCAGACTTCTTTGTTGCAGGAGTGGAACCGGTTGCAACGAGAGAGTCGCGGGTCTCGTCTGAGCGCTCGCGTGCCTCTGCACTTGCAGCAGCCTCACCATCAAGATCAGGGGTTCTGCCTGCTTGACGATCGCGTTGGCGAGTCTCTTGCGTAAGCCGACCAGTTACGTTGCCCTCTGCATCTGTCGAGCGTTTTCGCGCAGAAACAAGAACCGCGATAACCGCGGCAGCGAGTAGAACAACGATGGCAATAATGATGATCACAGTCTCTTGCTCCTACAACTCAAAGAAGACTCCGTCTTTCCATGGGAAAACAAAGTTGAACCCTGTTCCGCGGAAGAAAGAACCAATGATGACGAGGATGGCCCAGAAGACAAGAAAGAGAGTGAACATTGAGATGGCCCACTTTCGGTCGTCTGGCTTGTTCGAAGAGTTCTTATCAGCGTAAGGCGCGATGATGAGCAAGAAGATACCCATTCCCGGGATGGTCACACCTGCGACCATTGGGTGGAACATGGTGAGCATCTCCTGGAGGCCAAGGAAGTACCAAGGAGCCTTAGAAGGGTTGGGTGTCTGGTTTACATCCGCAAGGCCAAGGAGTGGAGCGCGCACGAGTGTTGAGAAGATCAACATCATCGCGAGTACTGCAAGCGACGCCGCAAGTTCAATTACAAGAAGGTGTGGCCAGGTGTGGACTTTGTCGACCGCCTCAGCGCGAGTCTGCTGAATAGAGCCAGACTTAACGACTGTGAGGAGGCGCTGAGTGTGTCCATCGGGGCCAGTGCCAGAAGGCGCATTCGGTGCGGCGGTTTTAACGGTCGTTGATGCAGCTGCGGCCGCAGGGACGACAGCGCCAGCGGCTCCACCAGCTGCTGCAACGCGACGCTTGCGCGCACGCTCGAGCAAGTGAGCGGGCACGCCGTCACGGTCCTCTGTGATTTCTTGGCTGTCGTCGCCGGCAACAGCTGCGGCTGTCGCCTCTGTAGGAGCAGCAGCGGCTGTTGCCTCTGCCGGGGCATCAACAGCTGTCGTCTCAGCGGTCGTCTCTTCCGCTGTCTGACCGGGCGCGGCTTCACCTGAGGTCCCGGAGAGCTGTGCACGCCTCTCGGCGCTGCGCTTTAGAAGGTGTTCTGGTACTTCAACCATTGATCTACTCCTCGGCCTATAGAGGACCGGAGATGCCGCCATCCTTGCGGACACGCCAGAAGTGAATCGCCATGAAAATCACGGCGATGAAGGGCAAGAGAATCACGTGCAGCACATACCAACGAAGAAGTGTGTCTCCGCTGATCTCCTT
>CAMDSG010000081.1 GCA_945907055.1 Bifidobacterium breve
GTCTCACCAACAGTCCCTGGTTATGTGACTGTCTACCCGGCTGGAGCAGTACGCCCAACAGCCTCGAACGTGAACTATGTAGCAGGGGAAGTAGTCCCTAATGGTGTGTTTGTAAAAGTCGGTTCCGGTGAAGCGATCACACTCTTTGCGAGTGGAGGCTGCCCGAACGTGATTGTTGATGTCCTTGGATACTTTGACGGAACTACACCTGTAGAGCCCGGCGGTTTTGTTGGTGTCACACCAAAGCGTCTTGTAGATACCCGTAACCCAGGTGAAGGCCCATGCCTCTTGACTACTCGTAACTTGATTGTTACTGGGGGTTCTACAACCGTTCCTGAGGGTGCGAGTGCTGTTGCTTTGAACGTAACTGTTGTCTCACCAACAGTCCCTGGTTATGTGACTGTCTATCCGGCTGGAGCAGTACGCCCGACAGCCTCGAACGTTAACTACTCGGCAGGGCAAGTAGTCCCAAACAACGTGACTGTAAAAGTCGGCTCCGGTGGAGCGATCACACTCTTCGCGAGTGGTGGTTGCCCGAACGTGATTGTTGATGTTGTTGGCTACTACGAAGGCGGCTCTCCAGTATTAGAGGGCGGTTTTGTTGGTCTTACGCCCAAGCGTCTTGTTGATACTCGCAACCCCGGCGAAGGCCCCTGTGTTGCAGCTCCCCGTAATCTCACAGTCACCGGTGGCACAACAACTGTGCCTGATGGTGCGAACGCTGTCGCGTTAAACATCACTGTCGTATCGCCATCAGTACCAGGATATTTGACTGCTTTCCCGACAGGAGCGACACGCCCGACAGCCTCAACACTTAACTATGTTGCTGGCCAGGTTGTACCCAACGGAACTGTTGTAAAAGTTGGTGATGGTGGAGCGATCACACTCTTCGCGAGTGGTGGTTGCCCGAACGTGATTGTTGATGTCGTCGGCTACTACGAAGGCTCAGTCGCCCTGCCTGGCGACCCAACAAATCTTGAGGTGTGGGGATCAAATGACTTTGGCCAACTAGGCGACCCGGGTGTTCCGGCAAGTGCTGCATCGCCACTGCGAGTCGGGACTTCTACAGGGTGGACGTCAGTAAGCACAAGTGGCTCCTTTGATCTCGAACAGTCCCATACCTGTGGTATCCGCAGTGGGGCTCTCTACTGCTGGGGAATTAACGACTACGGCCAACTCGGAAATGGAACTCTCGACCCAAGCCAGACTCCGACGCAGGTTGGTTCCGGCACCACTTGGTCAAGCGTTGTTGCCGGGGGTACTTCCACCTGTGCGATCAAGGCAGACACAACACTTTGGTGTTGGGGTGATAACTCCTACGGCCAACTCGGCGATGGAACGGGTAGCCAAAGCGAGTCGCCTGTTCAGATTCTACTCTCCGATGTAGATGGGAACATTGCTCTCGGGTGGACTTCAGTCGACGTATCACAGACACATGCCTGTGCAGTTCGTTCGACCGGAAACGCACTCTGGTGCTGGGGCGACAATTCATATGGTCAACTCGGCGACGGTACATTCGACGCTTACTACTCTCCTACCCGGATAGCAGGGGCATCAGCATGGGCCAGTACATCGACTGGCTGGTACCACTCTTGCTCGCTCAAAACAAACGCAACTGTTTTCTGTATCGGTGACGCTTCGGCAGGGCAGTTGGGGAATGGCAGCGATTTCACACCAGAACCACCCTTCTATGTGCGCGCCACTCCTTCTGGAGACTCAACCGCTGACTGGACTGCAGTGACAAGCGGGGCTTACCACTCTTGCGCCCGCCGATCGACGGGAGCAATTTGGTGCTGGGGTGATGGGTACCTAGGCCAGATTGGAACTGGAGTATTTACTTACTCAGGAAGGCCAGTGCAGGCTGACGCAGGAACCAACTGGGCAACTCTTGATGCCGGTGACTCACACAACTGCGCGATTAAAACTACCGGCACACTCTGGTGCTGGGGTGACGGCGCGGATTACAAGACCGGTATCGATACCATTGACGGTGTAGCGACACCTACTCAGGTGGGCTCTGTATCAACCTGGTCAAAGGTAAGTGCTGGGTACCGCAATACGTGTGCAATTCGCACTGATACTTCACTCTGGTGCTGGGGTGCGAATGATCAAGGCCAGCTCGGGACCCCATCACAGCGAAGTGGACCCGGAGCATCCCCCGTCTTCACCGACGCCGCTGACGTCGCAGCGTCACACGCAACATCTTGTGTAATCCGGTTAGCCGGTAGCCTCTGGTGCTCGGGATCAAACATCACTGGCGGGATTGGTGATGCTTCAGGACTGGACTCGAATCTCCCTGTTCAGGTTGGAGCCGATGTGGACTGGGCGACAGTTACTGCAGGCGGATTTATTGGGGTCTTCGGTGATCCGGTTGCATTTGCTTGTGCAACTAAAGACAGCGGCACTCTCTGGTGCTGGGGTGACAACTCAAGTGGACAATTGGGTGATGGAACTCTGTTCCAGAGCGATGTTCCGAACCAAGTTGGATCTGCAACAAACTGGTCTTCGGTCAGTGCCGGTTCTAACTTTGTATGTGGAATTCAAGGCAGCGGAGACCTCTCATGCTGGGGTGCCGGTTCTTTAGGGCAACTCGGCAGTGGTGGAACTACCTCCTCGAGTACTCCATCACCAGTTGCTGGTGGACCATGGGCGAGCGTCAGCGCTGGAAACACCCAGGCATGTGCAGTGAAGACTGCAGGCACACTTTGGTGCTGGGGCAACAATGCAAATAACCAGTTAGGCGATGGAACAGTTACCCAGCGCAACTCTCCGACTCAGGTTGGGGTTGCTAGCGATTGGGTAGCGGTATCCGCCGGCGGGGCTGCATCATGTGGAATCCGAAGCGCCGGGAGTCTCTGGTGCTGGGGTGATAACAGCGTTGGAGCAGTCGGCGATGGGAGCCTCACTCAGCGCTCTACCCCTGTGCAGATTGGTGCCGGGAATACTTGGCAGCAGGTAGCAGTGACCGGTTATGCAGAGTTCTCTAGCGACGCGCACTCATGCGCTATCCGCACGGATGAGTCTCTTTGGTGCTGGGGCGGCAACGCGTGGGGTCAACTCGGTGATGGGACCAGGACTCAGCGCACCTCCCCAACTGCAGTCTCGAGCTCAACTCCCTGGGGTTACATCACGGTCTCAGATACTTACTCAATGGGCCTTCGCGGATAAATAGTTTCACCGATCGCCTGTGGCTAAAGAGCCGATTCTTGAGTGGCTTCTTGAGTGGCTTCGTCAGTAAATGCGTAGATCCTTGGTCGTGTTACCCCGATACCCCCGGTGGTGCCGCGGCCAAAGCGTTTGATGTCTCTCTTGGTATCAAACGGGGCAGTCTTTGAGGGAGCGGTGATTTATCCTCTGTGCCTCTTGTGAAATACTTCTAATCTTGAGACTTCAAGGAATATTTAGGCTTGAGGCTCAAAGTTACTCGTGAGCTTTCAGGCGGAGTGGATTGGTTAATAACTATGGAGATTATGCCTGGCGGTGATGATCGCTCAGAGAGTCGAGCGCTTGGGCGCAGGCTTCGGAAGGTCGCGACTCGATCTAGCCATGGTTCATGGGGACCCTCTGAAGACAGACGCGACCCGATTGAGATTCTGCGCGAACAAGATGAACTCAGAGTCTCCGAACTGGTCCCGATTCGCTATGGCCGTATGGCGGCATCTCCATTTGCTTTCTTCCGAGGCGCCGCTGCAGTAATGGCGCAGGATCTATCTGAGACTCCAGTAACTGGTATCACGGTGCAGACCTGCGGGGATGCTCACCTTCTCAACTTCGGCATGTATGCAACGCCTGAGCGAAGGCTTGTATTTGACCTGAATGATTTTGACGAAACCATGCCGGGTCCTTGGGAGTGGGATGTGAAGCGACTCGCCGCATCCTTCGAGATAGCGGGGCGTTCGAATGGGTACGCGCCTGGTGTCGTCAGCACGGGTGTATCAGAGGTTGCGCGCTCTTATAGCGAGGGCGTGCGCGCATTAACCAAGCTCTCAACTCTAGATGAGTGGTACTTCCATGTAGATATTGACACGGTGCTTGCAGAGATTGATTCGGTGAGGCGCGGGGACCACCGAGCAGGTTCATCATTTGAGTTGGCGCTTCTTGGCCTTGATGCAACGCGTGACCGACGCAGCATTGAACGCGCTCGTCGCCAGATTGAGAAAGCGCGGGGACGCACGAACGAACGAGCAGTGAACAGGCTTACGGAGATGGGTGACGATGGGGTACTGAGAATTATCAACAACCCTCCCCTTGTTGTTCCGCTCGAAATGGATGACCATGATCGTGCGAGGTTTGATAAAGCGTTCGGCGAGTACCGCAAGACACTGGTGCGGGACCGACGCCACCTCCTCGACCGATTCAAGTTCGTGGCGCTGGGGCGCAAGGTTGTTGGGGTCGGGAGTGTTGGAACCCGCGCTTTGTTCGCAGTATTTGTTGATGATGGAGGGTCTCCTCTCCTGCTCCAATGCAAGCAAGCAAATATGTCGGTGCTTGAGCCGTACCTAGGGCCGAGTGAGTTTGAGACACACGGTGAGCGAGTGGTTGAGGGTCAGCGCTTAATGCAGGCGGCGAGCGACCTCTTCTTGGGGTGGTCTAGGGACGAAGAAGCCGGAGTTGACTACTACTTCAGGCAACTGCGAGACATGAAGGGGTCTTTTGATCTGGCGTTCATGAGCCCTCCAGGATTCGTCCACTATGCGCGTCTGTGTGGAGTAACGCTTGCCCGTGCGCACGTGCGTAGCGGTGATGGCGACGCCATTGCGGGTTACCTTGGAGAGAGCGGCGTCTTCGACCGTTCGATTGCTTCATTCGCGGCTGCCTACGCAGATCAAGTTGTTCTCGACCACGCCTCACTTATAGGGCAGATCGATAGTGGGCTTATCGAGGTGCGCTTCGCGTAGGTATGGAAATCTGCGCCAGAGATTGGCGCCGAACAAATGTTCGAAACTAGGCACTCGCTAATACAAACAGGCTCGACTCTGCTTAGTATCTGCACTGCCCGCTACCGTAATGGCGAGGGTCGCTAGCTCAACTGGCAGAGCATCGGGCTTTTAACCCGCAGGTTCAGGGTTCAAGTCCCTGGCGACCCACTGAAGTTGCACCTTTTAACCCGGAGAGTCTTGAGAGCGCTACGGTCTCTATTTACGCTGATCCTCAGCGACATGATGCCGGGGGGCAAATGAAACACAAGCCGACAACCTTGAAGGACCGACTCGGCGCTCTCTGGGGGCTTCTCACCATCAGCGATGATGACTACACCGCGTATATGCGCTCCTATGGGGAGCTCTTCATCGACTCGCCCGAGAATACAAAGGCTGATTATGAAAGCGCAGTTCAACTGCGCGGCTATCCCCAGGGGAGCAGTAACGAACTCGCCGAGCTCTACAAAGTAATTCACTTGCTCTGCACTCTCGGGTCGGTTGAGAAAATGTATATGCCTCCGACTATTGACCCAGACCAGTCGGTACTCCAGAACCAAATTCTCTTTGAGCGAATTGTTGCGAGTGATCTGCAGTTGAGACCTGGTCAGAAGTTTCTGGACCTGGGTTGTGGTTGTGGAGCAATCGCCGAGCACATGGCTGAGTTAACCGGCGCTATACCGAACGGGGTCAACCTAGATAGGTCACAGATTGAGAAGGCCTGGCGAAACCCGAATCTGCCGAGAGATAATTTTGCGTTCGGCGACTTCAACAAGGCACTCGAGTTTGATGATTCAACCTTTGATGCAGTGTACGCGATACAGCCAATGACGTACGTGAGTAACCACGACTTCACATTCTCTGAGGTCTTTCGAGTCTTGAAGCCAGGCGGCAGGTTTGTGATCAACGATGTCGCTGCTCTTGATGCTTATGACCGAGATGACGAGCACAAGCGCACTCTCATTCAACACACACGCGAACTGACGGTGTTCGGTGGTTTTTGGTACTACAAGTATTGGGAGGATGCATATCGCGCTGCTGGCTTTGAGCTCATCTCCTCGGTTGGCCGCCCAGCCGTTGAGGTGATCAAGAAAGAGGTTGCCCTCTTCGATAAATACGAGGCTGCGTTCAAACTCCTTGCAAAACTGCACGTCATCCCAAAGAAGACCGACAGACTCATGCAGCGTATGAATGAGAACAGTCAGTCCTATATCAGGGCTGAGGAAGAGGAACTCCTCACGCTCAACTGGCACTGCGTAGGGGAGAAACCTGCGTAGTTAGCCCGGTTTCGCGACCTAAAGAGTTGAGCTGATTAGGCAACCCTCGCCGCTGCTTGGATGCCTAGAGATGGGATTAACTCAATCGCTGATCGGAGTTCGGCGGGAGTCAGGACAACTACCTCTGCGGCCTCTGTAACGACTACATCTGCGTTGCGAAGGGTGTGATTCAAGATTGAGGTCTCGCCTGCGAGGGCTCCCGGGTGGAGTGTTGCAAGGCGGAGGCTTCCTCGGCGAACCTCGAGGCCGCCCTTTGCTAAGACGAATGCCTCCTGCCCGACCTCTCCAGATCGGGCGATCGTTGTTCCCTTGGAGACACTTAAACGAGTGCCGATGCGCTCCAAGATTCTTGTCTCCGCGACTGTAAGGCCTGGGAGCGAGCGGGTAAGTCTCCGCTCAGCTCTGCGCGCCGCACGGATATCTCGACGCAATTCACGTGTGTATGCGTTATGGCTGTCGATTCGCTTCGTAGCGCTTGCAAATTCGTAGGTATAGGGAAGAGGGGACATTAAGTTGCTCCGTTAGTTGAGTCACAGGCGGGGATCCTGAACAGCAACATCATCGCCGACATAGGTAGCGCGTAGGTCTCTAACTTGTTACGGGACGGAGTCAATTGGCTGGCCAGTAGGCAGATTGATTTGAGCAGGGTCTTTTATTGAAGTCTTTTATTGAAGACTTTTATTGGGGTCTTTTATTGAAGACTTTTGTTGGCGTCTTTTGTTGGCGTGTATTCTTGGATTGGTCCGCTGTTCTCTCGCAGGGTGGCCGTAGAATGCTTAAGGGAGATGAGCGCTGCGTATCGCTAACTCGTCTCTTCATTTCACAAGATACTCAATAAACGAAACCAAGGATGGAGACCAATGCTTGTACTGACTCGTAAAGAACAAGAAGCAATCATGATCGGCGAGACGATTATCGTGCGCGTTCTCGAGGTAAATGGAGACCAAGTGCGGATCGGCATCGAGGCCCCTCAACATATTGCTGTCCATCGAGAAGAAGTATTCGAGGCGATCGCCAGCGAGCGTATTGAGGCCGAAGGCAACAGTTAGGCCGTTCCTACGCCTCTAGTGCAGCAGCGGGATCGATGCTCTCTCGACCCAGAGCCTCCGCAACTGTTGGGTGGGTAATCATGCCTCCAGCGGTATTTACCCCGGAACGAAGCATTGGGTCTGCAGCGGAGGCGTGCCTGACCCCGCGCGTGGCGAGAGTAACTGCATACGGAAGAGTTGCATTGGTAAGCGCATAGGTCGATGTAAATGGCACGGCAGCGGGCATATTGCCGACCGCGTAGTGGATTACACCATGCTTCTCGTAGACGGGATTGTCATGAGTTGTCTCACGCGTCGTCTCTATACACCCGCCCTGATCTACAGCTACATCCACGATGACTGCTCCAGGCTTCATGCCCCGGACCATCTCCTCGGTTACGACAACGGGTGCTCTCCCGGCCGGGACGAGGATCGCTCCAATTACTAAATCTGCATCTGCTACAGCGCGTGCAACTGCGCCGCGGTTACTAGCAATCGTGACGATGCGCCCTTGATGGATTTGATCAACCCAGCGGAGACGATCCGTATTGCG
>CAMDSG010000082.1 GCA_945907055.1 Bifidobacterium breve
TTTGCGATACTCCCTGGAGCTAAGCGTGGAGAGTATTTAGGCCAGTCACTCTTTAGTTAGCCGAGTGCGCCGGACTCACGCATCCGTGCAATTGCTGCAGTATCCAAACCAAGAACATCGCGCAGCACCTCATCAGAGTGCTCACCGACCTCTGGTGCTTTGCTAATAGGGCGCTCATCATCGCCAGATATGAATACCGGGAACGGCAGCTGCTCTGCACCTAGTTGCGTAGCAGGTATCCACTCAATGCGGGAGCGAAACTGAGGATCCTCTGGCAAGGTCTGCGGAGTGTTGACAGGGGCGATTGGTACATCGACCTCGACTCCAAACTCAACCCACTCTGCGGTGGTGCGCGTAGCAAAGATCGCAGTGAGCTCGGTACGCATCTCATTGTTACCACGTGCATGATCTCCATACTCAGAGCCTGGCCACTTATCGAACATCTCGCTGCGATCGAGGGCCGCACAGAACTTCTTCCAAAAATGCTGCTCTGAGGCCATGAATAGCACGAAGCCATCGGCCGAGGCGTAGACCTGATACCTAACTCCGCCGCGCATTCCCGCTATTGCGGGCGCACGACGCTCATAGTTATCAGATGCGTTTCCAGTTACCTCTGTCTCGGGGCGCTCGTAAGCCCTAAAGGTTTCACTGCGATACCAGTCGAAGGCCGCTGCGGCATCTGACTGCGCCAGCTCCATCATGGTGCCGCTACCCGTCTCGCGCGCACGAATCACCGCAGCGAGAATCGCAATTCCTCCAAATAGTGGAGCAGCATTGATTCCGATCGAGACATGGTTAGGGATACTCGGGAAACCGTTCTCATCGATCTCGGGATCGAAGATCCCAGCCCATGCGTCATAAGCGATTCCATGACTCGCAAGTGTCTCGTAGGGTCCGGTCATTCCATAACCAGAGATTGTGCACTGCACGAGTCGAGGATTTACCTCTGCCATGCGCTCGAAAGTAAGTCCACGTCGAGCGAGACCGCCTGGGCGCATCGCCTCGACAATTACATCTGCCTCGCGAACGAGATCCAGGAGCAGCGCAACTCCCTCTTCAGTACGCAGATCAATTGTGATGCTTCGCTTGCCGCGGTTTACATGCAGGTGCATCAATGAGACGCCCTCAACGATTGGCCATGTCATTCGGCGCACGTAGTCGCCCTGGGGCGGCTCAACCTTTACTACGTCCGCACCGAGGTCGGCTAGGGCGGTTGTAATCGCTGCCGGGCCGAGCATTGATACCTCAATTATGCGAACCCCTGAGAGGAGTCCCTTACCGTCCTGCGTCATCTCTTACCCTCTCGTTGGTAACAATCAAAACTCTTCAAGGCACCGCTCCTAATGCAGGCGCCGCAAACCTGAGTGAGAATCTACGCCGGTATGGAGCGCGCTCCACGAAGCAGGGTTCCTGGTAATTCTCCGGTGTGTTCGCCGTTCTCAAAAGTAATTGAGCCGCTCTTAATGGTCGCTCGGTATCCAGAAGCATCCTGCACGAGTCGACGCCCACCGGCGGGGAGATCATGAACAATGCGTGGAGGGCGGCACGCTAGGGACTCAAGGTCAATCACGTTTATGTCAGCAAGGTATCCAGGAGCGATCACACCTCGATCCATCCACCCCATGTGAGCGGCACCGCGCTGTGTGTGCCCGTGTACCAACGACTCAATCGGGAGGCGTTCGCCGTGGCGACGATCTCTCGCCCATACAACTAGCGACGAGGTCGTTGATGAACCATCACAGATTGCACCGCAGTGCGCACCGGCATCAGAGAGACCGAACAACGCATTTGGCGATGAAATCATCTCGGCAATGTCATCAAAGTTGTGGTGAGCGAAATTGAAAAGAGGTATATAGATAAGCCTCTTACCGTCATCCTCAAGGAGAGTGTCGTATGCAAGATCAACAGCCTCGATACCACGACGGCTTGCCTCTGCGGCGAGCGAGTCCCCTGCATCGAGTTCATAATCGACAGGGTCGCTCAGCCTGAACATGACATCGAATCCGCCGGAGAGTTGACGAAGAAGCCCTTCGGGTACTGCCGCCATCAACTCTGCGTGCTCGATCATGATGCGTGCACGTAAGGCTGGGTCTCGAAGCGCCAACACCTTCTCTGCTAACGGCAACTGCGCAACGACGCCAAAGGATGGGCAGAACAAGAACGGATTGGCCGTTGCTTCTAGCCCCTCGAGTACTCCAATCGGGCGCGTTGCGACTTGGGGCTTTATATCAATACCGCGAGAGCGCGCATCAGCAACACGATCAAAGAGGTAACGCCACCGCTCAGGAGCGTGATAGGGCTGCTGAACAGTAAACGAGAGCGGGCGTGCAGAGACGCGTGCAAACTCCTCGATGAGGTCCATCTCCGTTCGAGCAAAGTCATCATCGGTAGTTAGGTAGCAATCGGATATGAGCTGCGTAACCCCCCACGCTCGACCACGCATCACCGTTGCAAGCGCCATCAACTCGCTCTCAGACGAGGTAAGTGTAGGAATATATTCACCCGTATTCGTGCGGTGAATCTCAGTGCGCGATGTTGCAAAACCAATTGCACCTGCATCCAGCGCCTCTCCAAGGAGCATCGCCATCTGGGCAAGTTCATCATCACTAGGCGCCTCTGTATGCAGAGCACCGCGCTCCCCCATTACAAACGTTCGTAACGCCGAGTGCGGAACATGAGATGCAACATCAACTGTGTGCGGCTTGGCCTCGATCGAGTCGAGGTACTCAGGGAAACTCTCCCAGTCCCAAGTGAGACCCTCAGCGAGTGCAGTACCGGGGATATCCTCAACGCCCTCGAGTAGGCCGATCAACCACTCGTGACTATCAGGCTTTGCAGGGGCGAACCCAACACCACAATTGCCAACCGCGATCGTCGTTACACCGTGGACCGACGAGGGAGCAACCATCGGATCCCATGTGAGCTGGCCGTCGTAGTGAGTGTGAATATCAACGAACCCTGGAGTGACGATTAGTCCGTCAGCGTCAATGACTCGCGCACCCGATGTGGAGAGGTCGCCAACCGATCCGACACCGACAATCCGGTCTCCCTCAATTGCGATGTCCCCTACATAAGAAGGAGCGCCCGTGCCGTCAATAATCGAGCCGTTACGAATAACAAGATCAGCCATGCTCAGCAGGTTACCCACGATTCTTCCCGAACTTCGGGTAGTTATTGTCGCTATAGCGACACTAACCACCCGAAGTTCGGGGGTTTGGGGTTTTAGACGGGGGCTGCTATCTGCATATGGGGCTCTTCCCACGTGGGCAGGTTCTCAAAGCAGTCGGCAACAAGGTCATCACGTAGTGCCCGAACCGATGGATCATCCCAACGATTCACACGCTGTAGAGGGTCGTCGGCGTGACAGTAGAGCTCGCCCTCGGTTCCGTCATGGACAGTCCCCGGGAGTGCAGAGGTGCATGTCCAGCCGTCGCGATAAATGGTGCGCAGGTGAATCCGAGTTCCATTCGGGTGCACGCTGTCCCAGACGGTAAGTACGCGTTCGCGCCCTTGCTCATCTGCGGCCACATCCGATTGTGGAAGCGGCTTTCCCTCCATCCACTCTGGGACAGGCAGGCCGGCGATCTCGCAGAACGTCGGTGCAAGATCGACCAAACCAACTGGTGCCTTCACTACCGCAGGCACTCCCCCCGCGTCCTTTGCCGGACGCCATATCATCGGGAGGCGCATAAGGGAATCAACGTGATACGGACCTTTGAACAACAATCCGTAATCACCTTGGAACTCGCCATGATCTGTTGTGAAGATGACATCTGTCGAGTCGGTCCAGCCACGAGATTCAATGAGCGCCATGACACGCCCAAGAGCCTCGTCGATAAGCATGTTCTTGACATGGACACGGGCATTGATCTCAAGAATCTGGTCCGGGGTCAAAGTTGCGGGCACCCAATCGCGCGGCGCCTCATAATTGGATACGAGAGTTCCGTCGTACCAGCGTCGCCAGTGAATCGGTTTCGCATCGAGAATCGCCTCGCGCTCTGCACGATCCTGTGGGTACCCAGGAGGAAGATCAAGGTCACGCCAGTTGACGCGCCCAATCTCTGAAGCGGGCGGGTCCCAAGGGTGATGAGGGTCAGGGAAAGACATCCAGCAGAAGAAATCGTCCTCCGCATCGAGCGAGTCGAGCCATGCAATCGTGCGATCAGCTACCCAATCGGTCTGGTATTGATCCTTCGGGACAGGGTTGGTTGAGACCTGCGGAGCACCTGTCTCTCCTCCTCCTGCCTCGTTCACTTCAAGGCTGAAGTTGAGGACCGGATAGAAACCATTTGCGACGTCAGGGTGATTCTTTGCAATCCACTGTGAGTAGTGCGAATAACCGCGCGGCGCATGTGTTGCAAACTCCGCATGCTCGAATCCACGAATTGGTCCGAAACTGTCATTCATTGCAATTTGATTCTCTTTGAACTGCAGGAACGGATCCAATAACGGCTCGAAGTGAGCCTTACCGAGGAGCGCCGTTCTATAACCGCCCTCTTCTCTCAAGTAGCGCGCAACACTCGGTGCATCGATCGGGAGCGGAACACCATTCATCCAGACACCGTGAGTATGAACATGCTGCCCTGTAATAATTGTCGAGCGCGATGGCATACATACAACGTTCTGCGGGTGTGCACGCTCAAACCGCACACCGCTTGCTGCTATCCCATCGATAACAGGTGTAGCGGCGACCTGACCACCGTTACAACCGAGCCCGTCGTATCGCTGCTGGTCGGTAGTTACAAAGAGAATTCTGCGCCCCATGATTATTTTCCTTCAAAGATCTCGCGCAGATGCAGCAGCGCTTGGCCGGTTACGTACCCGAGCATGATTGCCATCGCATCGGGCTGAATCTCAAGTGAGTAGGAGACTAAGGATGTACCGTCACCAAGATCGAAGACATCGATAGTGCTCAAGTGATCTTTAATTACAAAGTTCTCAACAATGCGGTATTGAAAACGACGCAACTCGTCATCAACGGTCGTGATCTGCTCAACGATCGAGAGTCCAGAAGGAAGCGTGATGGTCCGAAGATCACCCTCCATGCTCGACTCCCCCATCTCAGGGAACCAAGGGTTCCAGCCGAGCGGGTCGCGAATGAGCCCCCAGACCTCATCGGGGGCTCCTTTGACAATGACGTGGGACCTTCGAGTTGGCATCACCTTGGAGCGTAGAGAACTTGGCATATGAGTGTCAATAGATATTGACACTCAGACTGCAATTATCTATTCTCGAGGGCATGGAGACTCAAGCAGCAGCAAGCCAGAACAGTGATGCCTCCTCATCGGAGATTGGTGATACCTCTGTCGAGTCGATTGATGGGCGACGGGCACGATCTCAGCGAAGCCACGATCTCGTAGTGGAGGCACTCCTGGACCTATACCGAGAGAACACCGGGAGGCCCAGCGCAGCGGCTGTGGCAGAGCGCGCAGGGGTATCCGTACGGACAGTATTTCGCCTCTTCGAGGATATCGACTCGTTAATTGAGATTGCGGTCGCCCAGCAATGGGAGCGCATCGCCGATCTTCACGAAGCCCCAGATTCGTCGGGAACACGCGAGGAGCGTTGCTCTGCTTTGGTCTCTCAACGCATGCGCATTTACGCAGAGACTGCACCAATTGTTCGCGGCAGTAGGCATCTATTCGACCAATCCCCCAAACTCAGAAGTGTTGTGCGCAGTCGGCGTGACCTGCTACGCATCCAAATGGCTGAACAGTTTGGGAACGAACTAGGCAGCAGAGGCGAGGCTGATGCGAGTGAACTCATTAGCGCTCTCCATCTTGCCTGCTCGTTTGAGTCGATTGAGTTCCTTAGGATCGCAGAAGGACTCTCGTCAGAACAAGCTGAGAGCGTCGTTAATCGCGCCATGCTTGCATTACTCGCATCATCCTGAGCCACTTATAACGACTACCCGTTAACCATTAGCGAAGGCTTAGTTGCGCCCTGCACAGCGCAGAGCCTCGGCGCCGATCCGAAGCATTCTCATATCTGCAAACGGAGTGCCTGCGACTCGGTTACACGTAAAGGCAACCGAGAGTTCATGGAGTGGGTCTGCCCACGCTCCAGATCCTCCGAACCCAAAGTGCCCAAACCCTCCTGGCAAAATTCCCCGATTAGTTGCAGCCATGTGATACCCAAGTCTCCAACGCATTGGGAACCCCACTACTGCATCAGGGCGAACCTTAAGTTCCTGAATTGTCGTCGCGTTCTTTAGCGTCTCGGCACTCAAATACTCCCCATTGGGCCCCAGCCCGCCATCCGCTAGTACCGAGTACATACCGGCCAACGAACGTGCCGTGAAGCAGCCATTAAGTGCAGGTAGCTCGGCCGTGTAAATATAATCGCTCGCAATCAACTCGGTGAAGAGCGGTACAACAAACGCGTCGAGAGTTGGTCGCAGCACACTTATTCGCCCAAGCATCCCTAAGCCCGGCTCAAAACGCTCCGCAGGGCTGCGCCGGATTATCAGGTCTGCACGCTCTGCTACGCGTTCCTCAGGCCACCCGATACTCATCGAGTCAAGGCCAAGCGGCTCCACTACTTCGCGTTGCACGGCCTCGTTGACAGAAAGGCCGGTAACACGCTTAATCACCTCGCCTACGAGAAATCCAAATGTGATTCCGTGGTACCCATGTCTGCTCCCTGGGCTCCATGCGGGAGAGGCGCCAGCAAGAGCCTCAGTAGTCCTCTGCCAATCAAGCAATTCGAATGCGTCATCAACGACGCCGCGAAGCGAATGCATCCCGGCAGAGTGATCAAGCAGATGCCTTACCTTGATCTCAGATTTATCGGCCGTTCCGAACTCGGGCCAATAATCGGCTACCGCAGAATGCACATCTAGCAGGCCTTGGTCGACAAGCCGATGTGCGACTGTCGCAACTACGCCCTTCGTTGTTGAGAAGGAGAGCGCAACGGTATCGCCCTCCCAATCGTCGCCCTCTAGATTTCGCTTCCCGCCCCAGATGTCTGCGACTAACTCGCCGCGGTGATAGATGGCAACCGCACCACCGCCGGCCTCTACGCCACCCTTGCCGTAGCCGAGCGCTCTTCGCAGCTCTTGCGCGACTGGGGCAAACTTGGGGTGGAGATAACCTGAGAGCATTCCCCGTAGAGTTTCACACCTGCAGCAAGGATGGGAAATGCTGAGAGAGAAATCTGAGAAATGGCATGAGAAATGGCATGAGAAAGGACATGAGAAAGGATGGTACTGATTTGAATTCATATCCGTTTCTCATGGCCCCCGGACAGATTGCTGCTCTATCTCTGCGTAATCGCATCCTCATGGCGCCTATGGGCGATGCGCTCGCGAACCCTGACGGGACAGTCTCCAAGCGTCAACTCGACTATTACGAGGCGCGCGCCAGGGGTGGAGCTGCTCTCATCATTGTTGGTTCAGTCGCCGTTGCTTACCCGGGCGGAGCCTTCTCAGCCGATCAGACGGCGCTGCATACCGACGAGCACATCGCAGGAATCTCCGAGTTAGCGCGTCGCGTTCAACGTCACGGTGCACGCCTTGGATTACAACTCACACATGGTGGCCCACAGTCGCTCTATGCCATAGAGACTGGGTCCCCGCTGCTTATGCCGGCTCCCCCAACATATAAAGGCCCGGACCGCATCTCGCGCACACTCTCTCCTCAAGAGGAGTACGCGATGTCTGCTCCGTTCCAGCAGTCGACCTCGCGTGTCGATATTCATATCGCTACAGAAGAGGACCTACTCTCTGCGATCGAGGCCTTCTCTGC
>CAMDSG010000083.1 GCA_945907055.1 Bifidobacterium breve
CCTCCGCCGCAAGTGGTCATTAAGATTTACGGGAAAGTTTCTTGGAAAATAACGCTCTATGCAAGATTCAGTCACCATAATTCTCACTTAAAGTGAAAACGTTGCTTCTTCCCGAGTTCATAGACGAAAACCCTGACACCACCCGGAGCCAATCGCCCCCCAGTGGAGCAAAGGAGCAAGAGCGCAATTGCTACCTACATTGCGGCACCTCATTTGATCACTGAGATTCGTTTTATCTGCTTCGACGAATCGACTCTAAGTATCTACCAACAAGTACTAGATCCTCTCTAGACGCGCGGTATCAGATTCCAGGCTGCATTTTTAGTGGACTTGGTATTTACCTAAAGCACTCAACATGTAATCAGGGCAGGGGTCGGCGCCTACCCGGTGTTTCTTAGATCGGGTGGTGCTCGCCAAGCCCATGTGCGCTCAGTCCCCGCCTCCGTCTCAATCTTCACGAGTCTGTATCCGTCGTGTGTTTTTTGGAGATGATGTCGCTCGCAGAGCCGCACGAGGTTCTCAAAGCTGGCGGCGCCGCCCTCATAGAATGGTTTGATGTGATCCATCTCGAGGCCGATCGTGATGTCGCATGTTGGTACTTGGCAGACACGATCGCGTTCCTCAACGGCAGTGCGTAATGGTGCAGGAATCGCTCTGCCCATATGCGCAACCGTCTTGATGTCCACTCCATCGACCACAAGAAGTTTTAAGAATGCCTCCCCCAAATACGCTGTCGCAGTCGCCACTGGTATCGGCCCGACGCCTGCGATCTCGCATATCTCGCCATTCTCGGTACGTCCACGCTTGAGTGCATCTATGTCGATACGAATATTCATCACCGCGTTAGGGCGAGTCGCTTTCCCGCCACCCTCGCTCGACTGCTTTGTGGTCGCTTTTTCGCAGAGTGTCATAAGCGCATCCGCTGCGTAAGCCTCCGGCCTTTCATGTGCACCACTCTTACGCGCTGACCTAAAGATCTCATCCTGTATAGGTTTGAGGGCTGCCATTACGAGAGCGCCGTTAGCAGCAGTCATTCGACCTCTTACGTTGAAGGAGGCATCGAGGTCGGTCCAGGACTTGAGATAACGACTCTTGTGTATCTGCTTGTGGCGCTCTGCTTCATCGGTAGCCCCAGCAACTACACGCGAGGTTGCGTCGCGTAGATCGCGCACTGTCACGTGTTTTGCGAGGTTTAAGAGCTGTGTCTCGGTATTAGGTGCAACAATCGCACCGCGTGCTACCTCTACAGCCTGAGCGTTGGAGAGAGTGCCGTTTCTTAAGGCTGCCTGGGTAACAGGAAGGTGCTGGAGTTGGGCGGCTAGGAGTACTACTGCTTGGGCTTCATACTGGGGGCAATCTGTCTCAGTAGCGAGCCACTCCGAAATACTCTTCGCTCCCTCACCTTTCCAACTATTGGTTCGCTCTACCTGGCCCACTGCGACAGTGCGCAGAGAATCTCCAGCACGGCGGATCTCATCAGCGATACCAACTAGCTCGGCAGCATCCTTGCCGGCGACTACATCAATCTCGATCCGAGAAGTGACCTCTCGTAATTGGGTGACTATGTCTTTGAGTTCATCGAACATATGTTCGATTGTAAAGCATGGGTGGGACAACTACAAGCGATTTTTCAGACGGTTTCAAGATTTATTTACGATGCCCATACCGCTCAGAGCGCCAGACTTAGATACGTCTGTGGACTGTCAGCCCTAGGTGGTCGATAGGTGGAGAGGCCTAGGCATTCCAGAGGCTTTGACCTGCACCGGAATACCGAGAACTATTCAAAACCCCATTTGTCCTTTACAGTTAGGCTTTAACACCGCGTCAAGTGAGAACAGTCTCTGGAAGAGGTACGCAAATGGATCGTGACACGCTGAGGGCCGCGCAAGCACCTCTTAAGGAGAGCTATCGCCAGCACCCTGAAAAGTCGCTCATGACACTGCATGCTGGCGGAGATTTGGGTGATGGCGTGAGTTGCTCAGTGCAGACTGGCCGGGGCCTAGTCGAGGCGGGTCTACACTCAGCCACTGGTGGAAGCGGCTTGCAGGCATGCTCAGGCGACATGTTGCTAGAGGCATTGGCCGCATGCGCTGGGGTCACGTTGTCAGCTGTCGCCACCTCACTCGGTATTCCCGTCTCATCAGGGTCGGTAAGAGTCGAGGGAGACCTCGATTTCAGCGGGACCCTCGGTGTCAGCTCATCCGCGCCAGTCGGGTTCACCGACATCCGCGTCATCTTTGACCTGGTCTCGACTGCGTCGGAGGATGAGATCTCCACGCTCTGCCGACTAACCGAACGGTACTGTGTGGTATTTCAGACACTCGCGAAGTCACCCAGCCTAAACTTTGCAATTACTCAGGTGCAGCCTTAGGCCGCAGCACAGACTCCGCGCTCTCTTTTTTACTTTCTAGACGGTCACGTGAGCTTCGCCCTGGGCGAGCACTGTATGTATCTTCGCTATCAAATCATCAGGTGAATAGGGCTTTGTTACATATGCCGCTGCGCCGAGATTAAGGGCACGCTCGCGATCGGCATCTGCGGTCTTTGCAGAGCAGACAATTACCTGAGGCCGAAGGGCTCGACCCTGTAATTCAGCGAGGACAAACCAGCCATCAAGTACCGGCATCATTATGTCGAGCAGAACAACATCAAGAGGCTGCTCATCGATGCGCCGGAGGGCCGTCTCACCATCTGCAGCGAGCGACGGCTCAAATCCAGCAGCCTCGAGAATTACGCGAAGGGTCAGTAATACATCTGGCTCATCGTCAACAATTAGGACACGGTATTTAGTTGACATGAGCCTCCTCTCTTCGATCATCGACTGGAGTATGCAGCACGACTCGGAAGGCGGCGCCACCACCAGGGGCATCCTCAACATAGACCGAACCCCCTGAGGATTCAACCACGCCTCTAACAATTGATAGACCCAAGCCGAGACCAGGCTGGACTCCATTGGGGTCTGTTCGATAGAAGCGTTCAAAGATTCTGGCTCGCTCAGCTACAGGGACGCCAGGGCCGCTATCGAGGACGGAGAGCATCACGTGCTCTGCATCGCATTCAAGCGTCACAGTTACAGGAATGGATCCATACTTATGAGCGTTCTCAATTAAATTCCCGACCACTCGACGCAGCCCTTCAGAGTCGGCCCTCACTTCGCAGACGGCCGGTGCGTCTACCGTTACAGGCCGACCAGCAAGGTGCGCATCTAGGGCAGCCAACCGAACCAGTGATGCAAGATCAACTTTTCGTAGCATTACCGGAGCATCATTGCTCTCGCGCTCCATGCGCGCTGAGGCGAGTATCTCCTCGACCATTCCTTGAAGGCGCACCGATTGGCGTTCAATAACATCCAAGAGTTCACTCCGCTGTGCAGGGTCGTCGACGAGTCGTGTCGCAGCAACGGCACCTCTAATCGACGTGAGAGGTGTCCGGAGTTCATGGCTGACTGAAGCAACAAACTGCGACTTCATTCTGTCGCTCTCCACCAACTCAACGACATGGGCCTTCTCCGCAGCGTATAAACCTGCCTTGGCGATGGCTGCAGCGACCGGCTCCGCAAAGAGGCTCAGTGTCTGAAGGTCGTAGTCATCAAATTGGGCTGATCCTGCTGCACGAACATTTAGCACCCCGAGCAATTGTCCTCGATTGACAAGCGGAACAGACATTGCGCTCCCATCCTCGCCGCCACCTCCACTTCCATCGCGAAGCCCTAAATCAACAGCATCTCCATTTACAAGCAGAGGAGCGCGTGTCTCCGCAACGCGACCAGCGACTGACTCTCCAACGCGTACGCGAGCATCGCGGAAAAGATGGCCTCCCCGTACCGCTACCACTCGCAAGTAGTCATCATCCTCAAGGAGCATCACAGACCCGCTTCGAGCGCTCAATAACTGACTTGCACTCGCAAGAATCGCATCAAGCACTTCATCAAGTTCAAGAGCGGAGTTAAGGGCCTTACCCGCTGCAGATAATGCGCGATTCATATCGAGGCTCTGCGAATACGCGGCATTAAGCACGCGCTCGTCAGTAAGCAGCCGAAGGAGCCTATGGAGGTGAAGCTCTTTCTCGACTGCGTAGGCAACGAACCCAATGCCGAGTAGTGCTACTGCAGATCTCAGAATCCATTGGCCAGCACCTAGGGAAGAATCGGGCCCAGCCCAAGACGCAAGAGCAGAGGCTGCTGCTAGCGCCACCACAACAAGGACGGTAAGAATCCATAGTTGCATTCTGCGTTGCTCAATTACTTCAATTGAGGGTGCCTTGCGACGAGAGATACCAGCGACTCGCGCCTCGCGTTTAATGCGTTGATTGATATCGCCTGGTAGTTGATCCATGACTCCGCCTGCTCTAGTTGGACTAGAGGTCTATCGGCCCGAGGAGAGTGAACCTTGAGGGCCCCAGATCAATCATTTACCGTTGATCTATAGACGATTTGTAGGCCTTAATGCCTAGAGCGCCGGGGGGCTTTAAAACCAAATTAACCGGTGCGCCTGACCCTGCGCTGCTCAAGGAAGTCCACGAGCACATAGTCGCCGAGATTGTCAGGGGAGGTAAAGAACGCTCGACCACGATTTAGACGAGTCAACTGCTCTACAAAATTACGCAGCCCCCAATCAGCATCGAGCATGAAGGTGTTGATCGTGATCCCTGCCTTCGTGCAGCGAGCAGCCTCGCGCAAGGTTTCCTCTACCGTCACAGGCGACGCAGGGTACTGAAAATATGCCTCTCCATCCTCTATGTGTGCGGTCGGCTCGCCATCTGTCACCATAAGAATCTGCTTCGTGCCACTCTCGCGAGAGAGTTGCCTTCTAGCGAGCATCAACGCATGCTGCATGTTGGTCCCCCACTCGAAGTCCCAGGACAACTCGGGTAGTAATTCCGGCTTGATATCTCGAGCCACGCGCCCAAACGCGACAAGCCCGAAATGATCTCGCGGAAACTGTGATGTGATCAGCGCATGCAGCGCCATCGCAACTTTCTTAGCTGGCAAGAAGTTGTCGCGCATCGGCATTGACATCGAGACATCCAATAAGAGGACCGTCGACGAACGCGTCAGGACCTCTGTGCGCTCTACCTCAAAGTCTTCGGGGAGCAAGCGAACTGGCGTTCCAGCCCCTGCGCGAAATACGGCGTTTCGGATCGTCTGCTCGACATTCAGGTTGAAGGGGTCACCATATTCATAAGGCTTGTGCTCGTAGGCGCGCTCATGACCTGCACCGACTTGCTCGACCTCGTGGCGGCCAGCCTGGTCCTTTAGGAGCTTGCGGTAGAGATCCCCGAGAGCCTTCTGCCCTAGAGCACGTACCGCACGCGGGGTCAGCTCAAGACGGCCTTCGCGCTGATCAATCAGGCCTGCCTCCTGAAGTATTCGAGTCATCTCGCGCATCTGCTCTAAGGAACGCGCTGCATCGTCTCCAAGTAACTCTCTGGCCCGATCAAGATCTACCTCAGCTAATTGAGCAGGGGTAGAGGCATTCTGAAGCATGCTCTCAAGTTGGTCTAGATCACCGAGATTCTGAAGCATCTCAGACATCTGCCCGAGCCCCATTGGTTGATCCCCTTCACCACCCATTGACTGCTGCCACCCCATATCTGGGAAGGCATTCTGAAGATTGCGACCCAGCTCATCCATCTGCCAGCGCAGATCAACATCGTCAAGCAGCGCTTCACTAAGTTGCTGCAACTGATCGCGCTGCTCAGGGGTCATGCTGTTGAGCATTTGCTGCATGGCCGCCATCGAACGCGCCATCTGCTCGAGCAACTCATCAAGCGTTGCAGGATTACCTGGGAAAAAGTCAGAGTACTTCTCCATGAAGGCATCGAAGTCTGGCTCTTCGCCGCGCCCTCTCGCCTCAAGCATTTGGTTTAGATCAGCGAGCATGTCCTTCATACGAGCCATCTGCTCTGGAGAGACGTTGCTCATGCCTTCAGAGAGCTGGTTGAAGTTGCTCTTGATTAACTCCGAACGAATCTCGTCCATCAGCTCCTCGAACTTCGCGCGAGCGGCGTCGTCCATGAAGTCGTATTCCTGAAGAGCCTTCACTAGCCCGCCAAGGTCTGGAGGCATCATGTCGAGTTCAAAGTTTCGCTCAGCGCCTAACTCTTCGACGATCTCTTTGCGTCGTTGATCCTGCGATTCGCGCGCGGCCTCAACTCGTCGCTCGATACCGGCGCGTTCCTCATTGAGGACTTCACGAAGTCGCTCGGCTATCTCCGCGAATGGCCCCCCAAGATCTTTTGACTCAACCTCATCACGCCTGCGCTCACGCAGTCGCTTCATCATCTCGCGCAGACCCATCATCTGCTCGCCGTTGCTATCGCGCATCCCCTGCTGGAGGAGTCGCCTAAGAGCGGCGTTGGGGTCGCCGTGGTACGTGAGGTCGTCGGCCATCTCTGCAAGGAGAGAATCCGCGTCGAGGTTGAACCCAACCTGAGTCCCGTCCCAGCGTGAATAGTCAAATGCCCTGCGCGTCATACCTGCAGCGTAGGCCGAGACCCCCGACTCGGCCCCTACCCTCGGTATCGGCGAGAATGGTCCTATGACCAAATCCGCTCGAAAGCTTGCGCCAATCGCCCTCCTTCTCTCGGCTGCTCTCCTTATAACCGCCTGCTCCGGCTCAAACGAGGAGAACGTTCTCCCAGATCCCAAGCAGGCTTTCTGCGATAAAGGTAAGGAGTACGAGGCGCTGATTACCTCGGGCAAGAAGGTCAGTGTCGATGAGCAGCTCGCAATCGTTCGAGAGATCAACGCGAATGCGCCTATAGACATCGCAGCAGATACACAAGTTTTCTTGAGAGCTCTAGAGCGAGTCTCCAATGGAGACAAAAGTGTCGTCGACGATGAGCGCATTCAGGAGGCAATCGTGAATGTAAATCGTCGTTTTGCACAAGGCTGCGGACTCTTCGATCGCAAGTCCGCAATCTAAGGAACTCATTGCCCCAATTCGAGATTGGCGAGCCCCAAAAAGGATTCAGTAACGATTTCATTTGGGGGACCAACTCGTCATCTACTCAGGTCGAGGGCGCCGCTCCACAGGGAGACTGGTTCGACTGGGAGGCTCAGGGAAATGCTCCTCGATCCGGAGATGGCAACGGTTTCAAGACTCGTTACGCTGAGGACTTCTCTTTATACGCCTCCTTTGGATTATCGCGACACAGACTCTCCATTGACTGGGCTCGAATTGAGCCATCTGAAGGCCGCAGAGACGGCGCAGAGATCGAGCACGCTCGTTGGGTTCTCGAGTCAGCACGCGATGCGGGGATCGATCCTTGGGTCTGCCTTCACCACATCGCTCTACCTGGTTGGTTCACAGAACTAGGTGAAGGCGGGTTCAGAGACGACAAGACACGCTCCTATTTCTGGGCACGCCATGTTGCGTTCTGCGCTGAGACCTTCGGCGATCTAGTCGCTGGGTGGCAACCACTCCACCATCCCACTGCATACGCATCTGATGCATTTCTCAACGGAGTCCATCCTCCAGGCTCAAAGCATCCAGCGAAGTTTGCTGAGACGCTGCGCGGCATGGTCTTTGCGTGGCGCGATGCGTGGCGCGAATTGCGAGGCGGCCCTCCAGTCGCGACTGCCCTGAACCTTGCACCCATTTTCTCAATTGATAACTCGCCCGTGGCCGAGCAATACGCACGCGACGCAGACGCAGTGATCTGGAGGGTCTGGATGCGAGCACTGCGAGATGGAGTTCTCACCATTCCAGGGCTGCCCGAGATTGAGATTCCAGAACTGCG
>CAMDSG010000084.1 GCA_945907055.1 Bifidobacterium breve
TGGACCCACTCGCCTCCTTCGACACCAATGAGGCAAGCGATATTTATAGGCGAGACCTCTCCAATAACGACTGGGAATGGGTAACTCGCAGGCCAACGGGAGGGCCGAGTGCTGCAGGGGCTACGCAGCCAACTATCTCTAGAGATGGGGGGCTTATTACATTCTCCTCAACCTCTGCAGAGTTTGACCTGAACGTGTCCGACACCAGCCCCACCCAAGATATTTTCCTTCGCAACATGTCATCCTTCAATATCACTCGGGTAAGTGTCGCCCCCAACGGATTTATTCTCAACGCAGACTCGTATAGTCCGCGCATAAGTGGATCTGGGCGAATGGTTGCATACCTAACTGATGCCACCAATGTAGTGACATCGGATACGGCAGGTAGGACAGACCTCATAGTTCGTGATCGCACGCGTGGGACTAATACGCGAGCCAATGTTGCTCCAAATCTCACAGAGTCAAGTGCTTTCATAGACTCTCCAGTGTTAAGCGCAGATGGAAAATATGCCGGATGGAACACTGCTTCTTCCTACGCTCCTGGCGATGCAGATAATGCCTCCGACTCTTTCCTTCGATTTCTTGCTAGCGACATCTCGCTCTCAAATATCTCCCCCACCTCATTCTCTACAAGCAGTGCACCGACGGTAACCCTCACCGGGGTTGGGTTCGCTGACGATGCATTACCGGTCGTAGACGGTCAAGGAGTCAGCATTAGCAATGTCGTGGTAAATGCAGAGGGAACCAGCCTTACCTTTACGCTCACGATTAGCGCCTCAGACTCAATCGGCCGACACGATATATGGGCAAGAAATCCTGGCGGAGCGTCGTGGTCGTCGGCCGGAGCGGCGGCGGTTGGGCGCACCGGATTACTCCGTGTCGGATAGAACAGCGCGGACCCACAGAGAGGCAAAGAGTCGACGTGGGCGCGTTCTCCTAGCGTGGAGCGCTGGGCTCCTATCAATGATTCTTCTCGCCGAGGGTGTTACGCGAGTCATCGAGAACCGCCTCCCTGAGCCTGCCGATTGGTTCTCGCCCGCCTCAGCGCGTTTAGTTCGTGAGATGGATCAACTACAGGAACAAAATCTTCGCAGCAGGGTCACCATTGTTGGATCCTCAATGCCTGGGCGGGACCTCGTGCCGAGCGCGCTTGCGAGAGGACTCGCCGACACATCCAAAATTACCCCAAGCGCTCTCGACCCGAGTAGAGAGACCGAAGCGCAGACCGCTGATCCGTTGATCAAGAATCTCTCGGTAGGCGGAGGGGGCCAGACCACGGTTGTAGAGCGATGGCTGCTCGAGGAGGTTGTTCCGAGAATTCACCCGCAGAGAATTATCTGGGGAGTATCTAGTCTCGACTTCAACGCTGCGCGGCGTAAATCCACGATCGATCGTTATAACAAGGCCCGGCAGACCCGAGTCGGGGCTCTCGCCGATGCAGATCAATTGATGGCTTCGTTCTCTGCGCTCGCTAAGAATCGCGCTGCGCTGCGTGATCCTTACGACATGCTCAAAGTAGTTACTGGCGCAGACCTCTCAACGCGCCTCCCCGACCGATCACAGCCGAGGGCTGCGTCATTTGATCTTGGATATAAGCCGTTACCCCCAGCGAAGCTCAAAAAGATGCAACTCAGGGAGATCGCGTACGCCCGAGATGTTCAACTCCGCGGTTATTCATTAGGGAGAGACGAGCTCGATGCGTTTAGGCGCACTCTGAGGCGCCTCAAAGCATTGGATACCGAAGCCGCAGTTGTGCTCATGCCTGTGACTCAAGACTACATAGACGCCCACCCACATGGAGCAAGAGACTTCAACGCATGGAGAACTCGCGTAACCGCTGTAGCGAAGTCAGAGGGTGTTGCTGTCCTTGATCGCACACGCTCTATGCCTGACTCTGCCTTTAGAGATGCTGAGCACCTACTCGTTGCGTCAGCACGCGACTTCTCCCTCGAGGTCGCTACCGAGTTAAAGCGACAGGGCTGGTGAGATGAGTTTCAACTCGCTTCAATTCATAGCGTTACTAGTGCTCGTTGTTCTTCTCTATTGGAGACTTCACCTAAAAGGGCAGAACCGACTCCTCCTAATTGCGTCTTATGTCTTCTACGGCTGGTGGGATTGGCGTTTCCTAATCTTGCTTGTCGCCACCACAGTCGTTGACTTTGGAATCGGCATTCGCATTGAAGAGGCCAGCGGTGAGCGCGCTAAACGCTCTTGGCTGATTTCACAGCTCGTCTTTAACCTTGGGATTCTTGCGTTCTTCAAATATGCCGGTTTCTTCGTCGACTCTGCGGAGCATGTTGCTCAAGCAGTTGGCCTCGGCTGGAGCAGCCCAGCCCTCGCAATCATTCTCCCCGTCGGAATCTCGTTCTTTGTCTTCCATGAGATCTCATACGCGGTTGATATATATCGCGGCAGGCTTGATGCTGAGAGGCGTTTAAGCACCTACGCGCTCTTTATCGCCTACTTCCCTCTTCTCGCTGCAGGGCCGATTGAGCGCGCATGGCACCTACTCCCCCAACTTCGCTCTGAGCGGCAGCGCCCTACGAAGGAGCAGGCATATTCAGGGGTCGTACTAATCGTCTCGGGGATATTTAAGAAGGTGGTAATCGCAGATACCGTTGCGAAGGTCTCAAACGACGTATTCGGGAGAACCACGGGGCGCGGAACTATCCCGCTTGCAATTGGAGCAGTTGCATTCGCAATACAGATCTACTGCGACTTCGCTGGTTATACCGATGTAGCCCGCGGTACATCGCGCTTGCTAGGCATAGAGGTCTTCCGCAACTTTGAGTCGCCATACCTCTCAACAAACATCACGCAGTTCTGGCGCACCTGGCATATCTCTCTCTCGTCTTGGCTCCACGATTATCTCTATATTCCACTTGGAGGCAATAAGGGCGGCAGGTTCGCAACCTACCGAAACCTCATCATCGTGATGCTCCTCGGTGGTCTATGGCACGGTGCTGCTTGGACCTTTGTCATCTGGGGAGCGCTCCATGGAGTCGCTCTTGCAATACATCGGGCACGCGGCGCCTACGAGCCGCGAGGCACACCGCCTTCTCCGCGTTGGCGCGACATCCCAAGCATTCTCGCTACCTTCACTTTTGTTACTGCGCTATGGGTCATCTTTAGATCAGCAACTATCGGCGATGCGTTTAGCTTCTTCCACTCAATGGCGACAGGCGGGCTCTTCGGCTCGAACCCAGGAGCGTGGAAAGCAGATCTCCTTCTCGTCGGAGGGTTCGGTGCACTCGTACTTGCGATGGACCTTCTAGATAGAAAGCGCTCGACGCTGCGACCTCTCGCCGCATGGGCGCCGACCGTTCAAGGGGCGCTACTCGGTGCCGCTCTTATCGGGGTATTGGTCTTCTCTGGGACTCCACCGGAGCCATTTATCTACTTCCAGTTTTAGACTTAAGAAGCAGTAACTCGAGCGGGTGTAATTCGAACTGGTGGAATTAGAGAGGGCCCCAGACTGAGAGCGTGCTAGCGAGAGCCTCTGCATCAAGACTCGTGCGGAAGCGCAGCGATGTCCCCGCTACCTGCAACGAACCAATCGTTGAGCCATCGGGGGCCTTACCTATCCAACCAGTATTTACACCTGCTGAAAACTCTGCACTCCCACTGGCGCGCGGAGTGGAGCAACCGGTCGGCTCGAGATACACAGCTAGATAATTATCGGAGATTGGTGCAGGCGCAGGTGGGGCGTAGAGAGTCAATACTTCTTGACAGATACCGTTTCCCTGGCCGGTTGAGAGCCCAACAACAGCACGTACTCCCCAGTTAGTAGGGAGCATCGTTGGCCGGCGACGAAGCGGCTCGGCTAATTGAAGTACCTGTGAGTCGAAGACCCCATTGAATTCGGAGGCTCCAGCCGGAGCCACTATTGCAGGAACCGCATCTCCCCACAATGCCGAGCGATAGGTTCGCGTCCCTACTTTCGTCTTGCCGCTCCAGAGCGAAGCAACGCGACCGAGGAAGAGTGCCTCGTCGCGATTGATTGATATTTCACTCGGGCGCTCTCCAACGGATCGCGCTGTAACCGCCAAGACTCTCTGATCTGCCTCTGTAGTGAGCGTATTTACACTCGCTACTCCACCTGCAAATAAATCGGCGACCGCTTCGGGGCTAGGTGATACATAATCCGCTCCGAGTAGCGAGAGAATAAAAGTACGGTCCGTGTCGTTGGCGACGTGCACCCACATTGGGGTAGCGCCAACGATGTCAAGAGAGGAGAGCACGTAGAACTCTCCGCCAACCCTCCTCACCTCTAGCCGACCGCCGGAGTCATACTCCGCCATAACTACTGAGTCATCTCCGCGGCGCATAAAAGTCTCTCTAGCGGTTGACCCATCCCCGCCAGAACTCTCAGCTGAGTAGGAGACTGCATCGGATGCCCCGCTCTTCAGGGATGCAGCGGCGAGCAGTCGCGTCCCCGATGAAGATACCTTCGGCTCGCTAGCGCTGCTGCAAGCCCCTACTGCGAGCACGAGCACTGCGAGACTGGCTATACGGAACAGAGATTTGTCTCTGGGTTGCCCGTCAAGAGCGCCAAGCGGTTTCTTAGTGACACTCAATCTCAAAGCAATTCTCCATTTTCGTAATCAACTCGCCAAAGACTAAGCCCCTGTGGAGGTGCGAGTTGCCCAGCTGCAGAGCGATCCTTTGCCCTAAGTATCGAGAGCATCTCGCCAGCCGTGCGCCTACCCCTACCGGCCTCTACCTGCGTCCCTACTAGTGCTCGCACCATCTGCCAGCAGAACGCTGTGGCCTTTACCTGATACCGCAGGACTCCGTCACCTAGGTCGTGCCACTCTGACTCGAGTACTCGCCTAACGGTGGTTGAGCCCTCTGGCCCCTTCCGAGAGAACGATGCGAAGTCGTGCTCCCCGATAAAAGGAGTCGCTGCTAATTGAAGAGCGTGAATATCTAACGCCTCCGGCACCCACCAAGCACCCCTGGCCATTGATGGGTCTGGAGTTGAGCGGTTGAGGACCGTATAGCGGTAGGTGCGCGCCCGAGCAGAGTGGCGCGCATCGAAACCTGCAGGAGCAATACTCGCATGACGCACTGCAATCTCAGAGCCGAGCATGCGATTGAGCCTCTGAACAAGCATCTCTGGCTCGGTGCCATCGGGGGCCGCAAAGGAGACAACCTGCCCCCACGCGTGTACACCTGCATCGGTGCGCCCCGCGCAGGCCAGGGTTATCTCGGCCCTAAGAACCTTGCTCAATGCTCCGCAAATCTCACCCGCAACTGTGCGCTGATCGCGCTGCTGTGCAAAGCCATGAAAATCGGTGCCGTCATAGGCAACAGTCATGCGAATAATCACGGAATTGCTATGACCAGAAGAAGCGTCTTTGGAGGAGTTGTCTTTAGAAGAATTCTCCTCGGGCGCGAGACTGCCGCCGAGTTCGGCGGCAGGGTCGAAGAGCGTCATAACTAGATCGTAGGTTAGGGAGCGGTCGAGCCGCCCAAATACCAAATCCGATAACTAAATGAGTTCAATACGCGCCATCGGCGCGTTGTCACCTGGGCGGGGCCCAAGCTTTGAGATTCTCGTGTATCCGCCATTGCGGTCGGCGTAGCGCGGTGCAATCTCAGAGAAGAGTTTGCTTGTCGCTGTCTCGTCTTTGATTGTTGCTACGACAAGACGCTGACGGTGCACGCCACCCTTCTTTGCCTTGGTGATCAACTTCTCCGCGTATGGGCGCAGAGCCTTTGCCTTTGGCAGGGTGGTGGTAATCGCTCCAGCCTCAAAGAGCGAGGATGCGAGGTTCGCCATCATTTGTCTGTGGTGCGACGGGCCACTACCGAAGTGGCCGCCCTTCTTGGGGGTAGGCATTTTCTCAGTCCTTGGTTCGAAGCGCTAAACCGCGCTCATCGAGTTTCTCGAGGATCTCGTCAAGCGACTTCTGGCCAAAGTTGGTGATGGCAAGAAGATCATCTTCGCTCTTCGACATGAGCTGCCCAATGGTGTCGATACGAGCACGCTTGAGGCAGTTGCGAGGACGCTCAGAGAGATCGAGGTCCTCGATTGCAAGGTCAAAGTCTGGAGATGTTGAGGGAGCAACCGCTACCTCGCCAAGCTCAAGGCGAGGAGCCTCGTTGGAGAGATCAGCGACTAGCTCAACAAGATTCCCGAGGGTCGCACCGGCAGATGCAAGAGCATCACGAGGCGTGATTGATCCATCGGTCTCAATCTCGATTGAGAGGCTGTCGTAGTTCGTGGCCTGCTCAACGCGTGTCGGCTCAATTGCAAAAGAGACACGGCGGACAGGGGCGAAGATTGCATCTACGGGGATTGCTCCGATGGAGGCACCAGGCTTCTTGGTCTTGTCAGCGGAGGAGTATCCACGACCCTGCTCAACAGTGATGTCAAGAGCAAGACGCCCCTTGCCATTTACCGAAGCGATGTATAGGTCGGTTGAGAGAATCTCAACATCTGAGGTTGTCTGAATATCTCCAGCCGTGATCTGACGTGGGCCAGTTACATCAAGGCGAAGGGTTACAGGCTCCTCAGAGAGCGAGGTGAGCACAATGTCTTTGAGGTTAAGGATGACGTCTGTGACGTCTTCCTTAACGCCCTTGATTGTCCCAAACTCATGCAGAGCGTCATCGAAGCGCACCTGAGTAACTGCTGCACCTGGGATCGAGGAGAGAAGTACTCGACGCAGGGTGTTCCCGAGAGTGTGGCCAAAGCCAGGCTCTAGGGGAGAGATGGTGAAGCGCTGAACATTGCCGACTGCTTCTTCGGCTTCGATCTCTGGGCGCTGGATGATGAGCATGTTTTCCTCGCTCTTGCGGTTCTGATGCGGTCGGGTCTATTGGGTAATTGCTGGTGTTACTAGTAGATCTATTACTTGATCTATTACTTGGAGTAGAGCTCAACGATGAGCTGCTCGCGCACTGGCACATCGATCTGATCGCGAAGTGGCAGATCGCGCACTGTTACTTTGTGGTCAGCATTATTTGCCTCGAGCCACATCGGGACCGCGCGGTCGAGAGTGTCGAGGTTATGGCGTACAACGATCATCGCCTGAGCCTTGGTGCTTAGGCCAACAACATCGCCCTTGCGCAGTTTGTACGAAGGAATTGTGACGCGCTTGTCGTTGACTGTTACATGTCCGTGGCGCACGAACTGGCGTGCCTGGTTACGGCTCGCAGCAAAGTTTGCACGGAACACAACATTGTCAAGGCGCTGCTCAAGCATACGAAGAAGGTTCTCTCCAGTAATGCCCTTGTCGCGTGCGGCCTCTGCATAGAGGTTACGGAACTGCTTCTCAAGCACACCGTAGATACGGCGAGCCTTCTGCTTCTCACGAAGCTGGAAGAGGTACTCGCTCTCACGAATACG
>CAMDSG010000085.1 GCA_945907055.1 Bifidobacterium breve
CGGAACAAATTCTTTAACGCGACTACGCAATGCATCGGCAGCCGCCTGAAGAAGCGCCGCGCGCTCCTTGGGGGTTGTCTGAGACCACGAATCAAACGCAGATCTCGCTGATGCGGCTGCGGCTAGTGCCTGATCCACCGAACCTTCAGGGGCTTCGCCAACAATCTGCTCCGTCGCAGGGTTAATGATTGGGTAAGTGCCATCCCCCCCCAATTGCCACTCGTCACCGATAAGCAAGCGATAAGAGTCGTCCCCTGAGAGCGTCTTAGTCACACGAATTCCCTTCTAAAAGCACCCTGCGAAGGGTACAGACTCCAACCCGCTTGGCTACCACTTGCCTATCTAAATTCCGCAGCTATCAGCGATCGAGAGGTAAGTGGAGCATCTTGATGGCGTTGCCGCGAACAATCTTGTAGATGGTTTCATCATCAAGATCTTTCATGATATCCATCGCAATCTTCAAGGAGTGCGGCCACGTGGAGTCTGAGTGCGGGTAATCGGTCTCAAAGGTTACGTTGTCGATACCGATTGCTTCGATGTTCTTTACGCCGTGCGGGTCATCGAAGAAGCAACCGTAGACATGCTCGTAGTAGTACTCCGACGGCGGGCGCAGAACCTTGTCCTCGACACCGCCCCAACCACGGTTGTCCTCCCAGACTTTGTCGGCCCGCTCAAGAACGTAAGGGATCCATCCGATCTGACCCTCCGAGTAGGCAATTTTGAGGCGAGGAAACTTCTCAAATAGCCCAGACATGAGGAAATCAGTCATAGACATCGCAGCGTTCATGTAAGTCAGAGTTGAGCCGACTGCAGCAGGGGCATCAAGGCTTGTAGATGGCATCTTCGACGAGGATCCAATATGCATGCAGACGACGGTGTCGGTCTCAGCGCAGGCATCAAAGAATGGATCCCAATGGTTACTCGGGTCATGGAGAGATGGAAGGCCCAAGAATGCGGGGATCTCACTGAAGGCAACTGCATGTCCTCCGCGAGCAGCATTTCGTCGCACCTCTGCTGCCGCTAATACTGGGTCCCATAGTTGAATTATCGGGAGCGGAATTAGGCGGCCATTCGTTCCGGCACACCACTCCTCAAACATCCAGTCGTTATAGGCCTTTACACATAGGTCTGCGAGAACTTTGTCTTCGCGCTCTTTGAATGTCTGTCCACAGAAGCGAGGAAAGGTTGGGAAGCAGAGAGAGGCCTCAACGTGGTTTAGGTCCATGTCCTCAAGGCGAGCGGACTGCTCCCAGCAACCAGGGCGCATATCCTCCATCGTGATCGGACCAATTGTAATTTCATCACGCGGGTAACCAGATGCTGCCATAACGCGCGTGAGTGGATAGCGCAGGTCCTCAACGAGCCACCAGTCGCACCAGTCGCCCTCCTCATGAGGGGCGACAGCGTTGTAAGAAAATACTCCACCGACAAACTTCATATCGGCGACTTTCTCGCGCACTATGCGCGGACCGATATCTTGATACTTCGCAGGCAGACGGTCTGACCAGACTGTCGCGGGTTCAATAATGTGGTCATCCACCGAGATGATCTTGGGAAAAGTTTTCTCGTCGTACATATTGAGCTCCTATCACGCATCACCAATCGGAGATGCTCTGGCTATCGCCTTACCGGATGTCAAGCATTGTTGTTCCTTACCCTACAACTGACACACCGTCAGATTCAGAAAGGCAAGGTGCCAAATGGTGTTTATTGAGGCTCGCCTGGATCAGGTCCATGCCTTAATCAATGCATCTGTGGTGGTCAGGGTCGCTACGAAGGCGAGCGAGTTCTCGATCACTGACTCCCCGTACTCTCTCGGCACCCCTGCAACTGCATCTCTCGGCATCACGAACTGGTAGCCACGATTTACAGCGGAGAAGGCAAAATCAGTCATCCCAATGTTGAGGCTCACCCCTACCCCAACAATGGTTGTTACTCCGAGATTGCGAAGAATGCTGTCGAGCTGGGTTCCAGTCATTGGCCCTAGCCCGTGATAGCGCGGGAGCACGATGTCACTCGGGTCAACTCCAATCTCATCGGGCACCTCTACCGCAGAGGACCCGGGGAGCAAACGTACCGGCGCTTTTAATACCCCCATGAAGAGTCGTGCATTGCGGTTTGCGCCTCGCAGGTCCTCGCGAGTCTCGGCGGTGCAGTGGATGACTGGAATACCTAAGAGTCGAGCCTGTTTAGCGAGTACCGCGCAGTTTGGAACAAGGCCCACCGATCGACACGAATCTGCAAGAGCCGGCAGCGCAGATGGGGTTCCGACCACACCGTTCTGGACCTCCTGCAAGACGAGTGCAGTATGCGCTGGTGCTACGAGACTCGCTAGATCAAGAGCCACTTGTACTCCTTTAGGATTTTTAGTCTTCTTCTATGAAGTGCAGATCGGCCTGTTGTGTAAGGACTGCTTTTACAACTTTGCCAGTTGCATTGCGCGGGAGGGGCTCTCGCCCAATTTCCCACAGTGCCGGAACCTTAAAGTACGCGAGCGCCTCAGCACACCAGAGTGTGAGCTCTGCTACATCAACATTGGCTTCATCTTTGAGTACGCATACAGCTTTAACTATCTGACCGAGTTCATTATCGGCGACCCCCACGACGCAGACCTCCATAATCGCTGGGTGCGCCTCAATTCTCTGCTCAATCTCCGCCGGGTAAATATTCTCTCCACCGCGCAGAATTAGGTCATGCCTGCGCGAAGCCAAGTAGAGGCGGCCTCCTTCAAATCTGCCTACGTCTCCAGTTCGCAACCAGCGCCCCTCAAGGATCGCCGCAGCAGTCTCATCGGGTTTGTTCCAATAACCAAGCATTATGTTTGGGCCGCGTAAGTGGATATCCCCCTCTACCCCATCGGCTACTGCGAGGCCACTCTCATCGCGAATCTCGATCTCTACCGTCGGGAGCGGTCGCCCTACTGCAGTTGGGAAGAGGTCGAGCTCTGCTCCACTGTTTAGAGTCGCTAGAGCAGTGCACTCCGTGAGGCCGTAACCAACTCCAAACGTTGTACGCAGTTGTGGAAGAGATTCTTTAGCGCTGCTAATAAGTGCAGGCGAGAATGTTGATCCGCCACCCCCACCGCTGCGCAGCGACGAGAGGTCATAGTTGCCAAACTCGTGGTGCAGCAGAAGTCTGTGGAGCATTGTCGGGGTAAACGACCAGTGAGTGACTTGCTCCGTCTCGATGAGGCGCATAACTACTGCTGGGTCAAAGCGCCCAACAGTCCAGACGCTCTTCACCCCACCAACTAAATACGCGATCGCTCCGGTGTGCAGCCCTGATACGTGGAACAGCGGACTAGAGACCAGTTGACACGTTGGGGGAAGGCCAGCCGGAGGTGGATCGTTGAGAATGTTGCGGAGCCCATGGAAAAAGGTGAGCCCGATTAATGCTCCGACATTGCGGTGCGAATGTACTGCACCCTTCGGGCGCCCTGTTGTGCCACTCGTGTAGAGGATGATCGCCGGGTCGTCCTCGGCTATCGGAGGGTTAGGCAACTCTGCATCAGGGGCATATGCCTCAAGCGCTGAAAAATCATCCTCCATGACAATTACAGAAACGCCTGGGTCTTGCCCCTCCAAGCGGTCAAGGCGCTTGCGATCAACAATGAGAACCTTAGGAGAGCAGTCCTCAATGCCATAGAGAATCTCAGGCGCAACCCACCAACCGTTTAGGCCTACCGCTACCGCCCCAAGACTCACCGTTGCCCAGAATGCAATGATCCACTCGGGAGAGTTTGCACCAAGAATCGCTACACGATCACCGGGCTTTACTCCATACTGATCGCGTAATGCAGAGGCGACTGAGGCAACCAAACGCTCGTGCTCTCGGAATGTAATTCTTCGCTCTGTGACTCCATCACTGAAGACCAAGTAGTCACCGTCGCCATGCCCGACCGAGTTTGCAACTACGTCTCGAAGCGAGGTGAGGCGATTAGCCATTGCGAGCATTGACTCACCTAGAACCTCAACGGTCTCAAGAGCGAACATGCCGCCCGGTTTGAGCAGGTCCGCCTCAATGGTGGCGAGACTCTCGGATACTCCTACCTGAGCCACTTAGCTTTCCCTTCGGGTGATTGACACGGACTTCTGTAACCCACGAACCCAAAGAAAATTATCCTGGGGGCCAAACTAGTTCCCGAGTTTGTCAGCGCGTACTCACTGTCTCGGTATCACGACCAGAGCGAAGAATTGCACCTGGGATCGCACCAGTTGCAATGTTGTCCCTCACAGTCTCGACACCGTTTACATAGACACGAACCATTCCCTCGGCATCCGCTGTAAGGCGAGCGGAGTCTCCTGGCAAGTCCTTAACTAGCGTCGCCGCCGCTGAACCAATGCGCTCTGGGTCGAATACCACAACATCAGCGACCCATCCGAGGGCAATCTGCCCACGCCCTTTGAGCCCCATCAAGCGAGCGGGATCGTCCGTAAGCATCTGCACTGCACGCTCCAGGGCAACGAGTTTTCGACCGCGCAGCATGTCGCCCATAAAGCGCGTCGTATAGGGAGCGCCACACATACGGTCGAGATGGGCACCAGCATCAGAGCCACCGATCATTGCCCGAGGGTCTTCCCATACCTCATGACGAAGGGCCCAGGAAGCCTCATCGTTATCTGTTGCGCTTGGCCAGAGCACTGTCTGCAGATCGTCTGCGATCACAATCTCGACTAGCGCGTCGAAGTCAGAGATACCGCGCTGCTCGGCGACCTCGGATACGCGCTTACCTTTTAACCCATCGTTATCGGAAGAGAATGTGTCGCCGATTACGTAGCCGCCCCAGCCGGTAAGGCGACGGAATACTCCGGCCTCCTCACTTGTCGCGCGTTCGTGCATCCACTTGCGCGTCTCTGGGTCTGCGAGCTTTGCCATGCTCTCTGCTAACGGCAGACCAAGGACATCCTTCCATCCTGGCATCAAGAAGAGTGCGCAGTGATTAGCGAATGACATGTTCATGGGGACAAGAACAGGCATCGTGAGTGCAACGATTCGCGCACCATTGGCTTCAGCGCGCGTCGAGGCCTCTAGTTGACGCGGCACGCGATCGACCACAGAGGCATCTACCGTTAGAACATTCCAATTCAATGGGCGCCCAGCAGCCGCGCTCATCGCGATCAAAAGATCTATTTCTTCATCAGCAAAGCGGTCTAGGCATCCATCAACAATCGCCTCTAGTTGCGTGCCCTCGTGCTCGCCAGTCGCTGCGCATAGCGCAAGCAACTCCTCGTTGTTAGCCCACCGAGAGGCCACAGGTTGACCATCGCCATCGGAATGCGTACGTGAAAGTGTTGTGGAGAAACCAAATCCCCCTGCATCAAGGGATTGATGCAACTCTGCGACCATTGCTGCAATCTCCTCAGGTGTTGCAGCTCGACCGATCGCCTCCTCGCCCATCACATAGCGTCTAAGCGCACAGTGACCAACCATGAAAGCCGCATTTACTGCAACTCCTCCATCTAGGCGATCCAGATAGTCCCCGAAGGACTCCCAGTTCCACGGCACACCAGACTCAAGGGCAGCGAGCGGCATCCCCTCGACCTGAGCCATCATTCGACGCGTGTAATCACCATCAACAGCACGAATAGGTGCAAGCGTAAACCCACAATTACCACCGATAATTGTCGTCACACCATGCACATTGGAGGGCGTCGCCATCGGGTCCCAGAAGAGTTGGGCATCGTAGTGAGTATGCATGTCCACAAAACCTGGGCAGAGTACGAGCCCGGTGGCGTCGAGACTCTCGCGTGCATCCTCATCGACTGCGCCTATTGCGACAATTACTCCGTCTCTAATCCCAACATCGAGCACGCGCCCCGGAGTACCGGTGCCGTCCACTACCAAACCACCACGAATTACGATGTCGAGCATTGGGCCCCCTATAGACATTCTCCGCCACATCGGCGAGGCATCATTCTCTACCGCTCTCCGCAGGCTAGACAATGTGGGCGCATAACTGTTTATGATGCGCCCGGGTAGAAGAGTACTTGAGGAAAATTTTCGCTACAGAGAGACAGATTTATGACTGACACGGCTGATTTTCGACCCGAGATTGAGTGGGGAACTACCGGTGGCCTTATCCGCTACGCGGCAGCAAAATTCGGCGGCACCGAGGCCATCAGCGATGGCCCAAGGTCGCTCTCCTACTCAGACATTCTCGCTTCAACTCAAGCTGTCTCAGCCTCCTTCATCAGCCTAGGAATTAACCCCGGAGACAGAGTCGCAGTCTGGGCACCAAATCTCTGGGAGTGGATTCCTGTAGCGCTTGGACTTCAATCTGTTGGCGCAGTACTTGTACCGCTGAATACTCGCTACAAGGGCAGGGAGGCCTCATACATCCTGCGGCGAAGCGGGGCGCGTGCTCTGGTCACCATGGCTGGCTTCCTAGGTAATGACTACGTCTCGCTGCTCAGAGATGCCCTCGATGACGAGAACACTCTCCCCTTGCTTGAGACCACTGTCGTTCTAAGAGATGAGAACCCACCAGCAGGAACACTCGGCTGGGGCCAATTCCTAGCCATCGGAGAGAACATAGGAATAGATCAAGTCGAGGAGCGAGCCGCAGCGGTGCGCCCCGACCATCTATCTGACCTCCTCTTCACCTCTGGCACAACCGGCAACCCAAAAGGCGTGATGCAGACACACTCTGCGACGCTGCGCGCGTTCTACGCGTGGAGCAGCGTGGTGGGTTTAAGAGCGGGCGACCGGTATCTAATAGTCAATCCATTCTTCCACGCGTTTGGTTACAAGGCCGGGTGGCTTTCTTCGCTAATGGTGGGCGCGACGATTCTTCCGCAAGCCGTATTCGATGCTGATGAAGTAATGGCACGTATCGGTCGCGACCGGGTGAGTGTTCTCCCTGGGCCGCCGACTCTTCTGCAGGGCATACTCAACCATCCCGAGCGCAACTCCTACGACCTCTCATCTCTGCGTCTAACGGTTACAGGTGCCGCGGCGATTCCAGTTGAATTAATTACTCGTCTTCGCGACGAACTTACTTTTGAGACTGTCATCACCGGTTATGGGCTCACCGAGACCTGTGGAATAGCGACCATGTGCCGCTTCGATGATGACCCTGAGACGATCGCCAATACATCTGGGCGCGCTATTCCAGACGTAGAGGTGTTGGTCTTTGACGAAGCCGGTAAAGAGGTACCTCGCGGAGAACCTGGCGAGATAGTTGTGCGCGGTTACAACCTGATGGTCGGTTACTTCGACGACCCCGAGGAGACGGCAGCCACCATTGATCAAGACGGCTGGCTCCACACAGGCGACATCGGCATCATGGATGAGCGCGGGTACCT
>CAMDSG010000086.1 GCA_945907055.1 Bifidobacterium breve
AGCGAGACGCTTCGCCTACTACGCGATGAATCGATCACGGTTGGAACAGGGGTCCCGACACAGTGGGAGTTGGTGCTTGCCCATCCGGACCTTGCATTAACTGACTGCTCGCACCTTCGACTATGTGGCATCGGTGGATCGGCTGTCTCGCCTGACTTGATCAGGCGCATGAGGTTTGCCCTCGCATGCCCAGTCATGAATCGATATACGAGTACCGAGGCAGGCGTAAGTACCGGTACCGAGATTGGGGACCCCGACGAGGTCGTTGCCGAGACAGTAGGAAAGCCCGCGAGCGAAGTCGAACTGCGTTTGGTTGACGGGGATGGCGATGATGTCGAGCCAGAAGCGGTAGGTGAGATTCTTCTGCGCTCCCCGATGGTCATGATCGGGTACTGGCAAGACCCGTCCCTAACTTCAAGCGTGCTTGAACCAGATGGATGGCTCAGGACTGGCGACCTAGCTCGGCGGGATGAATCTGGCAACCTACGGATAGTGGGGCGATTAAAGGAGATGTATATCCGGGGCGGTTATAACGTCTACCCGGCAGAGATTGAGAATGTCTTGAGTAAGCACCCGCAGATAGGGAGAGTGGCGATAGTGCCTGCTCCAGCTCCAGTGCTCGGCGAGATCGGAGTTGCATTCATTGTCCCTCGGGATGCTGCCAACCCTCCAACACTTGAGGCGCTACGGTCATGGCTGAAGAACAAGCTCGCAGATTACAAAGCCCCTGAGCGCATAGTTATCATGAACGAATTGCCGCTCACGAGCATGCTGAAAGTCGATAAGAAAACCCTTACTGAACTAGCGAAAGCGAAAGAGGAATAATGGCAATCCAAGAAGTAGGGAGTGGAGATACACGCAAGAAGCCCATCAAACTTGGTGGGGCGCTCGTTACTCTCGTTGAGCCTCACCGCGGGCATGAGGTCGAGTACAACCGCTGGTACGAGCGCGACCACTACTACTCGGGGTGCATGATCGGTGCATGGACAATCGCTGGCACACGCTTTGTTGCGACGAGCGACTGCAAAGCGAAGCGCTATCCAGCCAACTCTTCATTTGCTCCGGATACCAGCAAGGGTTCCTACCTAGCGCTGTACTGGATACTGGCTGGCAAGTTTGGTGAGTGGATTCAATGGGGTACGGATCAGGTCAATTGGCTCCATGAGAATGATCGAATGTTCCCCCATCGCGACCACGTGCACACACTTATGTACAAGGTGGCCGGCGAGCAGCACGCTACCGAGGATGGCGTCCCCACCGAGTTAGCACTCGACCGCAGATATCCAGGGCTTGCGATGTTCATGTTTGAACTCGCTGAGGGAATCACGCTCGATCGGGTAAATACATGGTCTGAGTCTCGACCGTTATCGGCCGATCAGATGGTTCGATTTACCCCCATTCCGCTACTCGCTGACGCTCCATCAGATGTACCGAGAGACGAGTCTCGCGATCGTGTTCTCCAACTCTTCTTTTTGGAGGGGGACCCGGTAGATGCATGGGACTCAAACTTCGCAGCGCTTGGAGATGAATTCGCTGAAGCCGGTCTTGGGAGAGTGGTATTCGCATCGCCATTTCGCGCAACCGTACCGGGAACTGATACCTACACAGATGAGCTCTGGTAGATCGTATGCGGATTCTCGTTATAGGGGCAGGTGGCGTCGGGGGCGCTATCGCAACAGCCGCATCACGTAGAGACTTTTTTGAACATCTAACTATCGCCGACATAGATAAAGAGCGCGCACGCGAGGTTGCTATTAAGACGCAGGATTCACGCTTCGCCTCTGCTCAAGTAGATGCGAGTGATTCAGCCTCGATACTTGCGCTTGCACGTGAGATCAATGCTGATGTAATCATGAACGCCGCAGACCCTAGATTCGTAATGCCAATATTTGATGCAGCATTCGAGGCCGGCGCTAATTACATAGATATGGCTATGAGCCTCTCTAAACGCCACCCGGAGTCTCCATACTCCAAGACCGGAGTAATGCTCGGCGACGAGCAGTTCTCAAAATCGGCTGAATGGGAAGGGCGCGGGCTGCTCGCACTCTGCGGGATGGGTGTGGAGCCTGGATTATCAGATGTTTTTGCTCGTTATGCCCAGGATCACCTCTTCTCGGAGATAGATGAAATTGGAGTGCGTGATGGAGGAAATCTTGTAGTGGAGGGATACGACTTCGCCCCTACGTTCTCTATCTGGACCACTATCGAGGAGTGCCTGAACCCGCCCTTGATTTGGGAACGCGACCGTGGTTGGTTCACAACCGAGCCATTCTCTGAGCCAGAGGTCTTTACTTTTCCGGCGGGCATAGGCGCTGTTGAGTGCGTCAATGTTGAGCACGAAGAGGTTGCTCTGATTCCGAGGTGGATACAAGCAAAGCGGGTAACTTTTAAGTATGGACTCGGCGACGAGTTTATTGAAGTTCTAAAGACGCTAAACAAACTCGGACTTGATCGTGTGGAGCCATTGCTTGTGAAGGGAAATCTCGTATCTCCACGAGATTTGGTTGCAGCTTCTCTCCCCAACCCAGCAATGCTCGGCGACCGAATGAGCGGTAAAACCTGTGCTGGTACTTATGTGACTGGGATCGGCAAAGATGGGAACCCAAGAGCAACCTACCTGTATCACGTCTCAGACAATGAGGAGACAATGCGTCTGCATGGAGCACAGGCAGTTGTTTGGCAGACAGCAATTAACCCCGTAGTCGCAATGGAGCTCATCGCTACAGGGGTCTGGTCCGGGGCAGGAGTTCTAGGCCCCGAGGCCTTTGACGCAGTGCCCTTCCTCAATCTCATGGCCGAGATAGCCGAGCCGACCGGAATCGAAGAAAAATCAATTTAGGTTCGTGTCTCACAGGAAACGGACTTACTGAAGTGAAAACCATTGCTCAATAGCGCTTGCGAGTAGTTTCAACCTCAATGAGCAGCGAACCCGAACGTAATCAAGAGGCCACGCCGAGCCCGAGCGAGTCGCATGTTGATAGTTCGAGCGGCGAGATAGAGCCCGATGTTCGCTTTACTTATGCCAATGAGCGGACATTTCTCGCATGGAATAGAACAGCGCTCGCTCTCATCGCTACAGGGGTAATCGTTGTCGGTGTCCTTCCGAAATTTCAGATTGACTTCGGTCGGCGTGTGCTTGCAATCCCCATGATTCTCCTTGGTGCATTCATGTCGTTTGCATCGCTGCGCGAATGGAATGCAAATGAAAATGCAATGCGACATGAACTTCCACTACCCCGTTCCTCGCTCCCTCTCATTCTTACAATCGGCGTCGTAGTAGTTGCTCTAATCGCTGCTGTTCTTGCGGCATTCCAGCACGGCGCCTGACGGTGTCACCGAAGGCACACGACCCAGAGGGCGGTTTAGCCGGGGAGCGAACAGACCTCGCATGGAGCCGCACTGGGCTTGCGATGATTGTGATTATCGGCGGTATAGGCAGACGAGCACTTACCGCCCCCGGGGCTCTGGAGATTGCCTCTTTAATTGTCGTGTTCTTCGGGACCCTCACATGGGCGTTTGGGCTACGCGGGGCACACCGCATTTCTCGCAGCACAGCAACGGGTAGACACACAGCCGAGATGCACCTGCTTACCGCAGTGACAATTGGCAGCATTGCAATCGCAGTAGCAGCGTTATTGATCTCGATCTAAAGGATCACATTGACTTCCCAGTAGGCCTTGATTTCATCAGGCCACCAAGGCAGGAATTACTACCTCTCAATATACGGGCAGTGCCTGCAGCCCTTCTCGCAGCAAGAACCTTGAGACCAGAGGTATCCCGCCGTCATCACAAATAAACCTGAGACCGGGTCTATGTAGCCGCTCTGCGCATGCTCGAGTGCTGCTGAGTGCGCAGCGCAGATGACCTCATAATCGTAACTATCAGGGCGCAGTCGCGACGTCGCAGGTATAGCGAGGTCCGGCGGTAGCGTCGACTGTTCTCTCATGTACTTAACATCATCGTGAGAAGTGCGCCCTCGTAAAGCACAACCGCTCTAGCCATCAACGCGTAGTTGCGGCAATACCTCTGCTGCAAAAAGTTCAAGGCTCTCCCACGCCAACTTAGGCGGCAACCCGCCCGCTAGTGGGTTGAAGGTCATAGCACCAAATTTTGGAATCGATCGTGCTGCCTCAATTACCTGCTCCGGAGTACCCACGACTATCTGAGCACTCTTCTTTAAGTCTTCGACGTTGCTCGCATCAACTTTCGGCGTTGACCACTGGCCTGGCGTTTGGAATGAAGCGTAGGTCTGAGTCTCGTAGAGCAGGTACTCGCCGATCTCGGCCCATGCCTTCTCAGGATCATTAGTTACATGAATAAAAGTAGGCCCCTGAGGAACCATGACGAATCCTCCGGTGTAGCCAACCTTCTCTGCCTCGTCGTGGTACCACTCTTGAAGCTTTGGTTCAGTATTCATCGGCATCATGGGGAGGTGAAGCCTCGCGGCACGTCGCGCTGCTACCTCTACCCCTCCACCGACAAGAACTCGAGGGTGAGGATCACTAAATGGTTTTGGAGTAACACGCACCGTTCGACCCTCATACTCAAAAGGCTCCCCAGTCCACGCTTGAATCATTGTTCGCAGGTGCGACTCCAAGAGAGCACCTCTGCGCTTCATATCAACGCCAGCCATCTCGAACTCGACAGCGCGATATCCGGCACCTGCGACACTCCATACTCTCCCCTCACTCAAGTGATCAAGCACGCTCAACTGCTCGGCGAGTCGAATGGGGTCGTGGAGGGGAACAATTATCGCTGAGAGCATGATCGGGATTCGCTTCGTTGCTCCAGCCACGGCTGCCGCAGCGACAATTGGAGAAGGCATCCAGCCATCCTCCAAACCATGGTGCTCTGAGATCACTGCAAAATCAAAACCGATCTCGTCAGCCCAGCGATACTGAGCCATGGCCTCAGAGTAAATCTCGGCCTGAGACGTAGGTCCAAATGACGGCGCCCTGAAATCTTGTCGAATCGTGAAGAGCGTCATGTTGTCCTATTTTACCTAGTCAGGTTTGGGCCGACCTCGGCACCAAACTTCTCCATCTGATCACAGAGTTCAGCGCAGTCGCGCGCCATAAAACGAATCTGAAGATGTGATACCCCCATCGCTCCGTATTCATTTAGAGACTCGGCTATTGAATCCGCAGAACCCTTAACCACCCACCGAGGGAGATCCTGATCGGTCTCTCCAACATAGATCGCCTCGGTAATGACGCCGAGTTCGAGAGGCGCTTCAGGGCGTAGACGATCCCGATGCTCAAGTATGTAGGCAATCGACTCCGGCATCTTCTTGCGCGGCGTGCCCTGTGGGATCCAACCATCTCCGCGCTCAGCAACGCGCCTCATAGCGGGGGCACTAGAGCCACCTACCCAGATTGGTGGCCGAGGCTGGCGAACTGGGCGCGGAGCCGCACCTACATCGCCAACAAATTCATTGAGCCAAGCCTCTACGATCGCATCGATTGCATCATTTGTAGCGGGTCCGCGATTAGAGAAGTCAAGGCCGAGGGCATCGAACTCGCCCTCGACGTGTCCGGCACCAACCCCAAGGATGACCCGACCGCCGGAGAGTGCATCGAGTGTTGCAAAAGCTTTGGCCGTATCGAGGGGATGCCTATACGCAGGTATGTATACGTTCGTAAGGAGATTGACATTCGTTGTCTGCCCGGCGATCCACGAAAGAGTCGCAACAGGGTGGAACCAAGTAGTTGACATTGTCTCGGCTTTATCGCGAGGAATCACAATGTGATCGCAGACTGCTACGTAAAAAAAGCCGGACCGGTCTGCAGCCTGCGCAGCGAGCAGCAACTCAGCAGTTCCAGCGTCTTTCTCCCAAGGCGCAGCTACAACATTGCTCAAGGCAACGGTAGGCAACTGCATTCCATATGCAAGTTGACCGGCTGGGATTACGGAGACGGTCTCGTGGGTCATCTAGATCAGCCAGGCCAAACAACAGACTGCAGGTCTGTATACGCATGGAGTCCGAAAGAACCCCCATCGCGCCCAACGCCTGAGTATTTCGTTCCACCGAACGGTGTCTCATGGTTGCGCTGTACGGTATTGATACCGATGTTCCCAGCGCGCATTCGTCGGCTAACGCGCATCGCGCGTCCAGAGTCTTTTGAGAAGACGTAGTCGTAGAGGCCAAACTCAGTGCCATTAGCAATCGCTATGCCTTCGTCCTCGTCGTCGAAGGGAATCACAACAATTACGGGCCCAAAGATCTCTTCTTTGACTACACGCATATCAGGGCGGCAGCCTGCGATCAAGGTTGGCTCCACGTACCAGCCCTTCTCCATATGCTCGGGGCGGCCTCCACCAGCGAGGATCTCGCCGCCCTCGTCGCGCCCTATCTTGATGTACGACTCGATTCGAGCCCTGTGAGCCTCAGTGATGACTGGTCCAACAACGGTTGTCTTCTCTAGCGGGTCCCCAACGGTTAAGCGCCCAGCCGCTGCGGCTAACCCCTCTACAACCTGCTCGTAAATTGAGCGGTGGACAATAGCGCGCGTCGGTGCGGTACATATCTGACCAGAGTGGAAAGCCCAGACCGATGAGATCATTCCGATCGCAGTCTTGGGGTCAGCATCATCGAGTACTAATGCCCCACCCTTACCGCCGAGCTCGAGGAGTTGACGCTTCATAGTGCGGCCAGCAACCTCCCCGATTCGCATCCCCACACCGGTGCTCCCAGTAAACGAGACCATATCTACATCCGGCGATGCGATTAGTGCCTCTCCGGTTGCAGGCGTAGAACCTGTGACGACATTTACTACGCCGGCAGGGAACCCGACATCGTTTAAGAGTTTTACAAGCTCAATAACAGCGAGCGGGTCTTGGCCAGCGGGGCGTACGACGACTGTGTTACCCATTGCCAGCGCCGGGGCAATCTTTCCAACCATGTTTACAATCGGAAAGTTATAAGAAGTGATGCACGCAACGACTCCGACCGGCGCGCGTCGCGCCAGAGCTCCAATAACCCCACCCGGAGCAAGGGCCGTTGAGGCCATCTCTTGAGGAGGTAGCGGAATCATGCTGGGCTCGAGTGCTCCCTGTGCATAACGCTCAAAACGCGTCGCAGCCTGAGGAACCTGCATTGTGCGCCCCACCGTTGCTGTGCAGCCAGTCTCCGAGATCACCAGCGGAACAAATTCTTTAACGCGACTACGCAATGCATCGGCAGCCGCCTGAAGAAGCGCCGCGCGCTCCTTGGGGGTTGTCTGAGACCACGAATCAAACGCAGATCTCGCTGATGCGGCTGCGGCTAGTGCCTGATCCACCGAACCTTCAG